>JBLHQQ010000025.1:0-16702 GCA_047625245.1 Candidatus Azotimanducaceae bacterium | reverse complement strand
GCGTGGGACATTAGCTACTACTCAGAAAAGTTAAAGGAACACAAATTCAGTATCTCCGAGGAAGAGTTAAAACCCTATTTCCCGTCACCCCATGTGATTGGGGGAATGTTTGAAGTGGTCAGGAGGCTTTACGGCCTCGAGATAGAAACCACTACTGAGATCAACACCTGGCACGCCGATGTTAAGACTTACAATATTCGTAAAGAGGGATCCTTGATCGCCCGTTTCTATCTGGACCTGTATGCCAGGGAGAGCAAACAGGGCGGGGCCTGGATGGATGATTGCAGAGTGCGGCGGCTCACCACCGGCGGAGAACTCCAGCTTCCGGTTGCGTATCTGACTTGTAACTTCACCCCCCCGATTGGCGACCAACCCGCATTGTTAACCCACGATGAAGTAGTCACTTTGTTTCACGAGTTTGGCCACGGTTTACACCATATGATGACCAAAATTACTTGCAGCAGTGTGTCAGGAATTAACGGAGTATCCTGGGATGCAGTCGAGTTACCTAGTCAATTTATGGAGAACTGGTGCTGGGAACCGGAGGCGCTGCAGTTCATTTCTGGCCACGTTGAGAGCAGCGAAAGCTTACCTGCGGATCTGCTCGAAAAGATGCTGGCGGCGAAAACCTATTCCGCTGGAATGATGACGGCCAGACAGCTTGAATTTGCGCTGTTCGATTTCAGGCTTCATGTTGAGTACGACCCTGCTGAAAAGGGGCAGGTGCAGAGAATTCTTGATGAGGTTCGCGAAGAAGTGGCTGTCGTTTCGGCGCCAAAATTAAACCGCTTTCAGAATGGCTTTTCGCATATCTTTGGTGGTGGTTACGCGGCAGGTTACTACAGTTATAAGTGGGCTGAAGTGCTCTCCGCGGATGCCTTCGCAAGGTTTAGGGAGGATGGTATTTTCAATCGCCAGACTGGTGAAAAGTTTCTCGCCACCGTGCTTGAACAAGGCGGCAGTCTGGATGCAATGGAACTGTTTGTGCAATTTAGAGGTCGAGAACCCCAAATTGAGGCTTTATTGAAGCAAGATGGCATCATCTGAGATCGGTAGAAGACGATTTATCGCTGGGGCCGTCTGTCCTGGCTGTGGCGCAGAAGACAAGATCTTCGTGGTTGTCGAAGTTGACGGGACCTACCGCGCTTGTAGTCAGTGTGAATTCAAGGAAAAATTAGAAGACCTGCCGGAAGGGACGGAAGAATCAGAGGTGCAGGTCGTCAAACTGCCTCAATAATTCAGTTATACAGCTAATTTGCCCTGGTTGAGGCTCTTCAACTAGGTTGTGTGCCCGACAGCATGTCCAGTCCATAGGATTGCGAAATTGATGATGGTTTTTTTGCGACTTGGTCGAGCCCATTCAGCTTCTGACCGTGCGGAATTTCTTCGGAGGCTGAAAGTTGACAGCTGTTAGAAACATTTATGTAGGAGCGGGTCAGAGAATCCACGCGTGACTTACGTCTGAAGTTGGGTAATAACTCAATTAGAGGGGGATCTGCTGAATATACTGGGTACAAAAAAGCAGCATGTGTGCTTCGACCTAGCGTGCATCATCGGCACCAAACAGCCCCGCAAGGTGAGATCAAAAGGGCGAAAGATCTAATCTGACCTGGGTTACTTCATAAATTGCCAAAGTGTCATCTGGTATTGCGTCTAATCGATCATCTAATCATTGATTAATTGGGGGAAATATCAGGGATTGATACCATTTTTGCATCACTGGGCTGGATAATCCTCGATTCAGCCTGAGCAATATCCGCCAAGCCTTGAAGAATAAGGACGTTCTTGGTTGAGAAACCACGGCACGCTGATATAATTGCGCACCGGTTAAGAGCTAGCCACCACAAATTGGAACGTGATGGCGACCACAAAGACTCTAAATCGTCAGCTGGGAATGCCCATCGGGGGCAATTCGTTATCCGGCATCTTCGTAAAAGCGGACTAAAGTTAGGTACACTGGGCCCAGCCCGGTTTAAAGCCTTGGCATAGGGCCGAGTATAGACAATTATTTTGGAGTTCTTGGGATGGATAAAGGCAAGCAGCACGGTTGGTTAGTTGCTTTGTCACTTCTGTTTGGCGCCGGAAATGCGCATGCAGACTGGACAGTGAACATGCGCGAAGGCGTAACAGAGATGAGTCGTCAGATTTACGACCTACACATGGTCATTTTTTGGGTTTGTGTCGTCATCGGCGTTTTGGTTTTTGGAGTGATGCTGATCTCGATGTTAATGCACCGAAAATCTATCGGTGCCAAACCAGCTTCCTTTCATGACAACACGACCATAGAAATTGCGTGGACCATCATTCCTGTCATCATTCTGGTTGTCATGGCGATTCCTGCCACAACCACTCTTAATGCGATGTATGACATTGGTGACTCGGATATTGATATTGAAGTTCGAGGCTTTCAATGGAAATGGCAATACACCTATATAAATGATGATCCGGCTAAAGAAGTGAAGTTTATGAGCGCCCTGCTCACACCGTCGGAAGAGATCAACAACCTGACCGCGAAACGAGAACACTATCTATTGGACGTTGATAATGAACTTGTGATTCCGATCAACAAGCGCATTCGCTTTCTGATTACCTCTCAAGATGTGATTCACGCCTGGTGGGTTCCGGATTTTGCCGTTAAGAAAGATGCAGTACCAGGATACATTCATGAGGCCTGGACTAACGTCCAGGTGCCAGGCGTCTATCGTGGTCAATGTGCTGAGCTTTGTGGTAAGGATCACGGCTTTATGCCAATTGTTGTTCGTGCTGTAGAACAAGCTGAATACGAAACCTGGCTTTTAGAAAAGCAACAGGAAGCTGCCGATGTTTTCGAGATTGTCGGTAAGGAATGGACGATGGACGAGCTAATGGTTGAGGGCGAGTCGGTTTACACAAGAAACTGTGCAACCTGCCACCAGGCAAATGGCCAGGGTATTCCACCCGCGTTTCCTTCCCTCGTGGGCCAAGGCATCGCTGTTGGGCCTATCCAGGCGCATATTGACATTATTTTGAATGGTCAGGCTGGTACTGCCATGCAGGCTTTTGGCGCACAACTTAATGCTGCCGAGATCGCCGCGGTTGTAACTTACGAAAGAAATGCCTGGGGCAACAATATAGGAGACCTGGTTCAACCCAAGGTCATTAACGAACAACAAGCGGGCCAATAGGGAGATTACGATGAGTGCAGTAATTGAACAACATCACGACGATCATCACCATGGCCCTGCTAAAGGCTTGCTGCGTTGGGTATTTACCACCAACCACAAAGACATTGGTACCTTGTACTTGTGGTTCAGTTTTGCCATGTTTTTGCTCGGCGGTAGTTTTGCGCTGATCATTCGGGCAGAACTTTTTCAGCCTGGTTTGCAAATTGTCCAACCAGAATTTTTCAATCAGATGACAACCATGCATGGCCTAATCATGGTGTTTGGTGCGGTTATGCCAGCCTTCGTAGGCCTAGCTAACTGGCTGATACCCATGATGATTGGTGCGCCGGACATGGCGTTACCTCGAATGAACAACTACAGCTTTTGGATATTACCGTTTGCCTTCACCATGCTGGCAAGTACCTTGTTTATGGAAGGTGGAGCGCCTAACTTCGGTTGGACATTCTACGCGCCCTTGTCAACAGAGTTCGGTCCGCCCAGCACAACATTCTTCATTTTTGCCGTTCACCTGATGGGTATTTCTTCCATCATGGGTTCTATTAATGTTGTTGTGACGATTTTGAACCTACGCGCACCCGGTATGACGCTGATGAAAATGCCGCTGTTTGTCTGGACATGGTTAATTACAGCCTATCTTTTGATTGCGGTAATGCCGGTACTTGCAGGCGTTGTCACGATGATGTTGATGGACATCCATTTCGGCACGGCTTTCTTTAACGCGGGTGGCGGCGGTGACCCTGTCTTGTTCCAGCACGTGTTCTGGTTCTTTGGTCATCCAGAAGTTTATATCATGATCCTGCCTGCTTTCGGTGTGGTTTCGGCAATTATCCCGACCTTTGCTCGTAAGCGTTTGTTTGGCTATGCGTCTATGGTCTATGCCACAGCATCAATTGCGTTCTTGTCGTTCATCGTCTGGGCGCACCACATGTTTACTGTTGGTATGCCGTTGGCTGGTGAGCTTTACTTTATGTACGCCACGATGCTTATTGCCGTACCAACAGGTGTAAAAGTGTTTAACTGGGTTGCGACGATGTGGCAGGGTTCCATGACCTTTGAGACACCGATGTTGTTTGCGATTGCTTTTGTTGTGCTGTTCACGATTGGTGGGTTGTCGGGCTTGATGCTCGCGATTGCTCCCGCTGACTTTCAATACCATGACACCTATTTCGTTGTTGCTCACTTCCACTACGTGTTAGTTCCGGGTTCAGTGTTCTCGATTATGGCTGCGGTCTATTACTGGATTCCAAAGTGGACCGGCAATATGTATGACGAAAAACTCGGCAAAGTGCATTTTTGGTTATCGTTTGTGGGGGTCAACGTTTTGTTCTTCCCGCAACATTTCATTGGATTGGCAGGTATGCCTCGTCGGATTCCCGATTACGCACTGCAGTTTGCAGACTACAACATGGTCTCGACCGCGGGTGCTTTCCTGTTTGGCTTCAGCCAGTTGTTGTTTATGTTTATTGTTGTTAAGTGCGTTTTTGGTGGAAAGAAAGCGACTGCACAGGTTTGGGAAGGTGCGCACGGTCTGGAATGGACGATTCCATCTCCTGCGCCGTACCACACGTTCACTACTCCGCCTAAAGTTGATATGTCTGAGGCCCACGGTTAAAACATATGAGTAACGATAATAGCCAGCAAGCTACAAAAACCACCGCGATTAAACTCGTCGCGGTGGTGGTTGGTATGTTCGGGTTTGGTTTTGCCTTGGTGCCGCTATACGACTTGATCTGTGAGGTCACCGGCCTGAACGGCAAAACCGGCGGGAAGTATACCGAGGCAAGCGCGCAGCTCGTTGATGAAACACGCGTGGTTAAGATTCAGTTTTTGGCGAATAACAATACGGATATGTCATGGGAGTTTCGCCCCGTTGTTAGGACGATGGAAGTTAGGCCGGGTGAACTTAATGCGACAAACTTCTTTGTCCACAATCCTTCTAAAAATGCCATAACGGCTCAAGCCGTACCAAGCGTGACGCCTTTTCGTGCTGCTCAGTACCTGCACAAAACAGAGTGTTTTTGCTTTGAACAGCAAGAGTTACAAGCGGGGGAATCGATGGACATGCCCCTCAGATTCATCATCGATGCGTCGCTACCTATCGAGGTAACGACGTTGACACTTTCTTATACCATCTTTGATATTACAGACAAGTTGGCAGCAAACTAGCCAGCGCGAACGGAGAATAATATGTCTACAGCGACGGACGACAACTACGAAAACTATTATGTCCCTCACGATAGCAAGCTGCCCATATTTGCATCGTTAGGTATATTTCTGACTGTATTTGGCATGGGCAACATACTTGTTGACTTGCAGGCGGGCGCTGAAAACTCATTAGGCGGATTTATCCTAATGGGTGGCGGCCTTATAATGGGCACTACTCTGTTTTATTGGTTTAAAATTGTCATTGAAGAAAATCACGCTAAGATGTACAGCCAACAGTTAAATCGATCTTTTGTTTGGGGCATGGGCTGGTTCATCTTCTCTGAAGTGATGTTTTTTGCGGCTTTCTTCGGTGCTTTGTTCTACGTTCGTATGTTCGCCGTTGATTGGATTGCGGGTGAAGGCAACCGGACACCTGCTGACTATCTGTATTTCCCTAACTTTGTTGCAGAATGGCCTTTATTGAATACACCGAACCCGGAACTGTTTAAGGGTGCAGACCGGCCAATGGGATGGTGGGGCTTGCCACTGATTAATACCATTATTCTTGTCGCTTCCAGTTTTACGGTAAACATTGCGCATCACGGTATTAAAGAAGGTAATCGCAAGAAGCTTATAACCTGGCTCGCCATCACAGTAGCTTTGGGTGTTGCCTTCTTGATTTGTCAGGTAGAAGAATATATTCATGCCTACAGCGAATTAGGTTTAACGCTAGAAGCAGGTATCTACGGCACAACATTCTTTATGTTGACGGGTTTCCACGGTGCTCACGTCACCTTGGGTACCTTTATGCTGGCTGTGATGCTCGGTCGAGCTATTAAAGGCCACTTCACAAACGATGATTGTTTTGGATTTGAAGCCGCCGCTTGGTATTGGCACTTTGTTGACGTTGTTTGGATTGGCTTGTTCGTTTTTGTCTACATCTTTGGCAGCTAGCCAAGCTCGGTTGTGAGGCGACCTCGCTATCGCGGGGTCGTTTTGTTTTAACCTTTGTCCTACGCCTTTATTTAAACACCGTACCAGGGCGCAGACATCCCCAGGTCACCGGTCCAGAGCCCGTAAACAACGGCTACTAAGAGTAAAATGGCTAGGCCGACTCGGACCAGTAACCAATTAGCGGTTCGTTTACTTGCGCCTCCTTGATCCTGCATCAAAGTAACAAACGCCGTGCCAAGGGCGATGATGTTACCGATAAAGAGCAAAACGATGACAGTCTTGATTACCACGGGAAACCACCAAGTAAAAAGAGAAGTGCTTCAGTATACGTGCTCTGGGTTAAAAATATGAAGATTGGACTGGCTAACTGGCGTCTCACGCTTTTCAGCGTTTTCTTTGGCACCTTTTTTCTTGCCTTGAGCTATTGGCAAGTGGAGCGAGGTGCGGACAAGGTCAAATTACTTGCAGCGGCGGCGGCAGTGGCTGATCTTCCTGGCGCTAAACTGAAGGCGAATCTTGAGGTAGACAATGGAGATCCGGTTCGTTTGATTGGCAAATTTGTGCCGAACCTTATTCTTTTGCTCGACAATAAAGTACTGAATGGACGAGTTGGATATGAAGTGATTCAGGTCTTTGAAGACGTCAGTGGCGTATCAGTACTCGTCAATCGAGGTTTTTTGGCCGGCGGTCGAACTAGAGCTGAGTTACCGAAGGTACCTGCTGCTAGTAGTGCGGCTCAACCTCTTCGAGGCCATGCTTATCTGACGACCTTTTCGTTGCCTGATCAAAACATCTTGGGTGATAGCTCACCCTGGGTTGTTCAGGTGATCATACCGACCGAGCTAGAAAAAAAAGCTGGTAGGGAATTATTTGGCTACACAATTCGTCTGGAAGAGTCGCATCCAGACGCCCTACCCAGGCACTGGCCGGTCACTATAATGCAGCCAGAACGACACTATGGTTACGCAGTGACCTGGTTTCTGATGGCGTTGGCGGTACTTGGCATTTTCTTTTATACGATTAGGCAACAGTCTGAGAGGATGAGTGAATAACATGAATGAAGAAATAGATATCAAAAGCAATAGGCGAAATCTGGTGATCCTGTTTTCAATTGGGTTCGTACCTCTGGTTTTCTCATGGGTTGTTTTTTTCTATTTTCCGGAGCTTATGCCAAGCACTACCACCAACGAAGGTCAGCTTATCTCACCACCCGTTCAGGCGAGTGAACTTGGGCTAGGATCGGAGTTCGGCAAATGGACATTGCTGGTTCCGGTACAAGGAGATTGCGATGAAGCTTGTGAGCAACGGTTCTACCTTGCACATCAGGTCAACATTGCGCTTGGCAAAGAGTCTGAGAGAGTGCAGCGGATGCTGATCGACATTGGTGCGAACACCGGTGTACTGATCCGACTAGCCGAGGAATTTCCCGAGCAAGCGGTCGCCAAGGTGCCTGGCGAAACATTTCGCCGATTGCTTAAAGACGATTCAGCAATCTACTTGATGGACCCGGTCGGCAACGTTTTTATGGCCTACTCGCAAGAAAAAGCGGGGAAACCTATGCTTAAGGATATTAAGCATCTACTCAAAATTTCTAACCTAGGGTGATGCAAGCAAAATGTCGCTGAAAAATCAGCACAATTTCTGTAATATTGCGCTCCCAACCTACTAGCCTGGATCCTTTGACAGAAACTACCCTACAAGCTTTATCAAGCGCATCCTGGCGTGACTACCTGGAAATGTGTAAACCCAAAGTCGTGCTGCTAATGCTGCTGTGCGCAACCGTGGGCATGTTTCTCGCGACACCCGGCATGGTGCCGTGGAACATTTTGATTCTTGGCAACCTCGGTATTGCTTTGGTAGCGGGCTCTGCGGCAGCGTTAAATCATCTGGTCGACTCGAAAATTGACGCCGATATGGCCCGAACGCGAGCCCGGCCAATTGCCCAGGGGCGGGTGAGTAATCTTCAGGGGTCCATCTTTATTGCAGTAACGGGCATCGCCGGAGCAGTGATTCTCGCAGTGTACATCAATCCGCTTACCGCTTGGCTCAACCTGGCATCCTGGATTGGATATGGAGTGATCTATACGGTGTTTCTTAAGCGAGCGACGCCACAAAATATTGTGATCGGTGGTCTGTTTGGCGCAGCGCCGCCGCTTTTTGGCTGGACTGCGGTGACTGGGTCGGTCGACGCCGGTGGATTGTTATTGGTGCTCATCATCTTTGCCTGGACACCGCCACACTTCTGGGCCCTGGCAATTGAAAGAAAAGAAGAATACCGAAAGGTGGATATACCCATGCTGCCCGTAACCCATGGGGTTGCTTACACGAAGCTGCATATCCTGCTGTACACCATCATTATGATTATCATTTCTATCCTGCCCTATCTGATTGGCATGAGTAATCTATTATATTTTGTGTCTGCTCTCATTTTAGGCGGCGGTTTTCTTTATTGGAGTTTGTTGCTGTTTAAAAGCAACGATCGAAAGGTACCGATGGCGACTTTTCGGTATTCGATAACCTACCTCGGTTTGCTATTTGTCGCTTTATTGGTAGATCACTACGTGCTACCTGTTAGTTATCTGGTTGGGAGCTAAACGATGACAGGGGTTATCACTGAACGTACACCGGAACAAATTCAAGGTATCCGCAATACGCTGATTTGGACGTTTGGCGTGATCGGGCTAATCATGGGTCTATTTGTGTATTCGTTGCTAGGGCCTAAAACGCTTTCTGATGAAGCCCTTAAAGGTCTCGGCTACTATGGTTTCCCCGAGGCGCGTGAAATAAAGCCCTTTAACCTTGTTGATCATCGTGGCGATCCGGTGGATGTTTCCAATTTGCAGGGAAGTTGGCAACTGATGTTTTTTGGCTTTACCTTCTGCCCGGATATCTGCCCGACAACGATGGGCGTGTTAAACCGCGCTGTGAGTAAAATGGAGAATGTGCCCGAAGTCATCATGGTGAGTGTCGATCCAGAGCGAGATACAGTAAAAGCCCTTGCGCGGTATGTACCCAGCTTTAATCCTGACTTTATTGGGTACACGGGCTCATTCGACAACATCGTGGGCCTGGCAACCAATCTCAATATCGCTTTTGGCAAAGTGCCGGGTAAAGAGCCAGGCTCATACACGATGGACCACGCTGCTAGTATCGTCGTGATTGATCCCGAAGGCCGATATGTAGGTTTTATCAAGTCGCCCCACCAGGCTGGGAATATTCGCCAAATTATGACCACCCTAATGCACTAACAGGTGGCTATACTGAATATCAGTTATGGGCCTCACGGCTGTGTAAATTCTATTAGACATAACTTAAACTCAAATCCGATTGGTTAACGAAGGCGATTTTTTGTGCCCTCCGTCAATGAGGTCCTGACCTCAAAATTCTGTGCAACAAGATTGCGCTCCGTGGAAATCTGCAGACCCCTCGCGATTGAAGACTACGTGATTCAAGCGATGGAAGATGCCAGTCCACCAAAATGGCATCTTGCACATACCTCCTGGTTTTTCGAAACGTTTTTGTTGAGGCCTTACCTACCCGGCTATCAGCTATTCAATGGCAACTATGAGTACCTGTTTAATTCTTATTACAACGGGATTGGTGCTCAGTTTCCGAGGGCCAAGCGCGGCACGCTATCACGACCCACTGTGGCTGAGGTGCAGGACTATCGTCGCCATGTGGATGATGGAATGGGCCTGCTACTCGGCCGCGAGCTAAATGAAGAGCTGACATTTCGAATCATTCTTGGGTTGCATCATGAACAACAACATCAGGAATTAATGCTAACTGACTTGAAGTATAACCTCGGTCACAACCCGTTGTTTCCGGCCTATCGAGAGTTAGAGAATTCGCCTCAGGTGTCACCATTGGTGCCACTTGAGTTTCGGGCCTTTAGTGGTGGCATCAAAGAGATTGGCCATGCGCCACCAGAAGCGAGAAATTTCGTTTTCGATAACGAATCGCCGCGCCATAGAGTTTTTGTTAGTGACTATCAAATCGCCAATAGAGTTGTGACAAATGGTGAATATCTAGCCTTTATTGAAAACGGTGGTTATGAAGCGGCGGCGCTGTGGATGTCAGATGCCTGGAGTTTAATTTCTGCTGCCGAGGGTTTTAAGCAGCCCTTATATTGGATCCAAAGGGACGATGGATGGTTTGAATATACCTTGTCGGGATTACAACCGCTGGTACTCAATAATCCAGTGACCCATGTGAGCGGTTATGAGGCAGACGCCTATGCGCGTTGGAGCGGTGCGAGGCTACCCACCGAGCAAGAGTGGGAATATGCGGCGGCGAATTTCAATATGACGGAAGGAAACTTCTATGAATCGGCAGCCCTGCACCCGATGCCAGCATCAGCGAGTAGTACAGATCAGTTTTTTGGAGACGTTTGGGAATGGACCAGCAGTAGCTATGGGCCATACCCTGGGTTTAGACCATTTGCAGGACAGTTAGGTGAGTATAACGGTAAATTTATGGCGAACCAATTGGTGCTTCGAGGAGGGTCGTGTGTGACTTCCGCGGATCATATTCGACCATCCTATCGAAACTTCTTTTATCCAAAGGATCGCTGGCAATTCTCCGGCATTCGATTGGCAAAAAATTAATAGATGAAAAAGAGGCTTTTAATGTCGTCCCAGGCAAGCTACCAATTTTACGAACAGACATCAGAAATCGAGGATGTTCACGCACAGCTAATAGGGGGCTTTCGACAAACACCAAAGTCGATTTCGCCAAAGTTCTTTTACGATGAAAGGGGTTCGGAGCTGTTCACAGCGATTACGCGGACAACTGAATATTATCCCACCCGCACCGAGATGGGATTGCTTGAGAGCCATGGTAAAGCCATGGCAGATTGTATTGGCCCTAACGCAACTCTCATAGAATATGGCAGCGGTAGTAGTGAAAAGATTCGCTTACTACTTGAAACCTTGCGACCTCAAACTTATGTGCCGATGGATATTTCAAAGGACTATCTCGCAACTTCCGCAAACACAATTGCGAAAGACTATCCTTGGTTGGAGGTTTTGGCTAACTGCGTAGACTACTCTCAGGACTTTGACCTGCCGGTTACCTTTGACGGCAATGTCGCAGCCTTCTTCCCCGGTTCAAGTATCGGAAACTTCAGCCCTGACTCGGCGCTGTCTTTCCTTAAACGAGTGCGGCGTCATGTTGGCGTGAATGGCGGACTGTTGATCGGCGTGGATTTGAAGAAGGATATAGACGTTCTAAACCACGCTTACAACGATAGCGCGGGTATCACGGCAGACTTCAATCTGAATGTATTGAATCACATCAACGAGGTTTACCGGGGCAATTTCGATCTAACTAAATTTCGACATAGAGCCGCCTATAATGAATCGTTAGGTTGTATTCAAATGTTCATTACCAGTCTTTGTGATCAGACCGTAAATGTTGCCGGTGAATCCTTTGAGTTGATTCAAGGCGAGGAGATACATACCGAGAATTCATTCAAATATAGTGAAACCGAGTTCCGTGATATGTGTCGGCAAGCGGGCTTTACTCGAGACCGGTTTTGGGTAGACGGCCAAGAATGGTTTGGTGTTTTCTATGTCTCTTGATCAGCTTTCAGGCGAGTAAGGAGATCCAGAAACTCCCTTGGGTTTTTTACTGGGTTATCGGTGCGCCCTGCCAACAACCTGGTCAATGCGAAACGCATCGCCCCAAATTCCCGAAAACGAGGTAGCGCCTCGCGTTCCTCGTTTTCTAACGGACGGATCGATTCGTAGCCGCGGATCAGAGCCTGCCCTTTGAGCGCGACGTCCTCTCCCCCTTCGCAACACCAGTCGTTTAGCGTGATGGCAATGTCTTGGATAAAGTAATCTTCGCAGGCATGATAGAAATCAATAACGCCAGTGAGCGCATTGCCCTCAAATAACGCGTTGTCTCTGAATAGATCGCCGTGGATGATGCCTCGTGGCAAAGCGCCATCTTCAATTTCGTAGCGTTCGACAACGTCGCCCAGACTACGTCGGTCGAACTCCGTCAAATTACCTTCGACTTGTTTCAACGCGTCCTTCGCCCATTCTATGCTATAGGCGTTGTCTCTATCATATCGGGCATCCCGGCCGCCAATATGGAGTTTTGCCAACGCTTCGCCAATTTGTTCGCACTGTGTTTCTGTTGTCGTATTTGGGTGAGTTCCTGGTAATCGATTAAAGAGCCAGGTTGGTTTGCCTTTAAAGATCGTACTCGACATGCCGTCCAGGGTTAACTGTGGTTGCGGAACAGGCAAACCACTTTTTGCTAGCACTTGTAAGAGGTCACTAAAAAAGGCGACCTCAGAAAAATCGAGATCTTCGGTGATGGTCAATACAAATTCAAAGTCGCCATCGTCGAACCGAAGAAAGTAATTGGAGTTTTCGATCCCCTCCAATATAGGCTCGTAGTCTATAAGTTCCCCGAGTTCAAACATGATCAGGTAGCGTTCTAGCGATTCGCGCTCAAAGGTAGTGTAGGTTGCCATTCGACTAAAACTCAGCAATGACCCATTGGGGGTACAGCTTCTTCTTGTGGTCGAGGCTCTCATAATGAGCCTCTCCGTCTGCCGGTACCATGTAATAAGTTACGCCAAGTTTTGGAACGATTTTGATCGCCAGCAATCTGCCGTTTACTCGATATTCGTAAACCGTCTTGCTTTCTCCTGCAATGATTTCGACCTCTCCAGCCGCCATTTCTTCACGACTAGGTATGTAAATAAGCTCTGCGATCGTTACCGGCGCTGCCACTGCAATGACCACAGCAAACAATGTTGAGCGTAGGATGATTGATATAGAAGGTGGGTTCAAAGTATCGTGTCCACAATTGAAAGATCGAGCTCCCCATGACAGACAGCAAACCTCTCGTACTGATTGACGGGTCATCCTACCTGTTTCGTGCATTTCATGCACTGCCAAAGCTGATGAGTACCAAAGGCGCGAACACCGGCGCCATCAAAGGCGTGATTAGCATGGTCAAGAAGTTGATGGCTGATTACGAGGGAAGCCATATCGGTGTGATCTTCGATGCCAAGGGTAAGTCGTTCCGCAACGATCTTTATCCAGAATATAAAGCTAATCGAGCAAAAATGCCCGACGACCTTCGAGAGCAAATTGAGCCTATTCAGACCATTATTCGTGAGATGGGGTTGCCACTCATCATCGTCAACGGCGTCGAAGCAGACGATGTGATCGGGACATTTGCTCTGCAGGCGACGGAGAAGAAAATGGCTGTAGTGATCTCCACCGGTGACAAGGATATGGCCCAGCTAGTGAATGAGCATGTCACGCTCATTAATACGATGACTGACACGAGAATGGATGAAGCCGGTGTGGTCGAAAAGTTTGGCGTCAGACCCGATCAAATTATCGACTACCTTGCTCTGGTTGGCGACACATCAGACAACATACCAGGAGTACCTAAGTGCGGTCCAAAAACCGCCGTTAAGTGGCTCAACGCCTACCAGTCTTTGGAAGGTGTCATGGCGCACGCAGACGAGGTGAAGGGCAAGGTCGGCGAGTATCTCAGGGAAAGCCTAGAAATATTGCCCCTCTCCTATCAATTGGCAACGATTAAGCTGGATGTGGAGCTGCCCTGCCAGGCTGAGGAACTCAAACACAAAGAACCCGATGAGGAGGCGCTTCGCTCACTCTTCCTTGAATATGAGTTTCGCCAGTGGGTTGAAGAATTGAGTGCCGACACTGCTTTACCGGCGGGGTCGGCTCAGATCCAAAACTATGACCTTGTGCTGGAGGAATCAGAGCTTGATAGCTGGCTAGAAAAACTCAAGGCATCAAAACTTTTTGCCTTTGATACTGAAACTACCAGCCTCGACTATATGGATGCCGAGCTGGTTGGAGTCTCTTTTTCGGTGACGCCCGGCGAAGCAGCGTATGTGCCCTGCGCTCACAGCTATGAAAATGCGCCAACTCAGATTAGCCGAGAACGATTACTTGAAAAGCTTAAACCGATACTCGAAGACCCAAACCAGCTTAAGGTCGGGCAAAACCTGAAATATGACATGAGTGTTCTGGCTCGCTACGATATTCAACTGCGAGGCATAGCCTATGACACGATGCTGGAGTCCTATGTACTAAATAGCGTGGCCTCCCGTCACAACATGGACGACCTTGCTATGAAGTATCTGGGTCTGAGCACCACACATTTTGTCGACATTGCCGGTAAGGGCGCTAAGCAAGTGACGTTCGATAAGATTAATCTAGACGTTGCCGGCCCCTACGCTGCCGAAGATGCGGATATCACACTGCAATTACATGAAGCGCTTTGGCCAAAGTTAGAAAAGGAGCCCGGCTTAAAACGAGTATTTGAAGAAATCGAGTTACCGCTACTGAGCATTCTCTCAAAGGTTGAACGGACCGGTGTGTTGCTCGATTCTGATTTATTGGTCGCTCAGAGTGGTGAGCTAGAGAACCGTATGCGAGAGCTGACAAAGCAGGCCTACGAGCTTGCAGGCGAAGAGTTCAATCTAGGTTCGCCGAAGCAATTGCAGGCGATATTCTTTGAAAAGTTAAAGCTACCGATCCTCAAGAAAACACCAAAGGGCCAACCTTCTACGGCAGAACCGGTATTGGCGGAATTGGCCCTAGATTATCCTCTGCCTAAAGTCATTATGGAGTATCGAGGGTTAAGTAAGCTGAAATCAACCTACACGGATCAGCTGCCGCTTCAAGTAAGTCAGCATAGTGGGCGCGTCCACACCTCCTATCATCAAGCCGTGGCAGCAACGGGACGGTTGTCTAGCCAGGATCCCAATTTGCAAAATATCCCTATTCGTACCGAAGAGGGTCGCCGGGTACGAAAAGCGTTTATCGCCCCAAAAGGTTACCAGCTAATCGCGGCAGACTACTCGCAAATTGAACTCCGTATCATGGCCCATCTTTCCGGCGATGAGGGATTGGTCGCCGCTTTTAAAGCAGGTGAAGATATCCACAAAGCGACTGCGGCAGAAGTTTTTAATGTTGAGCTAGAGTCAGTGAAAGACTTTCATCGCCGTAGCGCCAAGGCTATTAACTTCGGTTTGATTTACGGCATGTCTGCCTTTGGCTTAGCGCGGCAGTTGAATATTAGTCGCGGCGACGCTCAGGAATATATTGATTTGTACTTTGAGCGTTATCCGGGGGTAAAGCGTTATATGGATGAGATTCGCGTCCTTGCTGCGCAGCAAGGTTATGTTGAAACCTTGTTTGGCCGCCGGTTGTATCTACCTGATATTACGGCCAGTAATTTTCAGCGTCGTCAGGGCGCGGAACGAACGGCAATCAATGCGCCCATGCAAGGAAGTGCGGCCGACATCATCAAGCGAGCGATGATTTCCGTGGATGCCTGGATTGAGAGTAGCGGCTTAGATACCAGGGTCATCATGCAAGTGCACGACGAACTGGTACTGGAGGCGAACCGGGCAGACGTTGATTCTGTCGTCGCTGGGCTAACAAAAATTATGTCTGAGGCAGCGGAACTCTCGGTTCCCCTTCTGGTCGAATTTGGCGTTGCCGATGACTGGGAGGCTGCTCACTAATCAATAAGGTTCTTTTTGATACCACTCATAGCCAGTTTTTTTGTCCAGATCGGAATTAGGTCAAAAATATTGAGGGAACACAGGAACTTATTGGATTGACGGTAGTCATATCTTATAGAAAGTCTATTCGACAGCGACACTTCGGCAAATTTACCCCCCAAAAATGCGCCGAAGGCCCCAAGCCCTAGTCACACTTCCCCAAGGTGACTAGGGTTTTTTTTGCCTGTCATTTTCTTTTCTATTTCTCTGGCTCGGTCAGCCAAAGCGTTATTCGGCGGATTAACTCGACCTTTCCTAGATCATGGGTTGTCGAAAGTGTTTGTACCGAAACGGTCTCACCGACGGCTTTTCGAACCTGAAAAAGTGTCGACTGCTGTGGACCTCGCTTAAGCTTGTCGGCTTTAGTGAGCACAATGTGTACGGGTAGTTCAGCGGTTTCACACCAGCTTAGCATCAGCAGATCGAATTCCTTCAGAGGGTGGCGAATGTCCATTACCAGGATCAGACCTCTTAGCGAATCCCTGCCCCGCAAATAGTCGTCCAAGTTGCGCTGCCATTCCGCTTTCATTTTGGGAGGCACCTTGGCATACCCGTACCCCGGCAAATCGACTAACCTGATAGATTCGGTCAAGCTGAAAAAGTTGATCAACTGGGTTCTACCAGGGGTTTTACTGGTTCTGGCGAGCTTTTTTTGATCCGTCAGAAAGTTCAGTGCCGAGGATTTTCCGGCGTTGGATCGGCCGCAAAATGCAACCTCGGCACCGAGATCCGCCGGGCATTGTTGGAGTGTGGCGGCACTTTTTAGGAAAGTAGCGTCGCTTATGGGTACGCTGGTATCGGTATTCATGGGCGTTAAAAACCTTTGTCTGGTATGGGTCTTAGCCCGTGGTTTGTATATAATACG
>JBLHQQ010000024.1:0-17035 GCA_047625245.1 Candidatus Azotimanducaceae bacterium | reverse complement strand
CAAGTTACCCAGCCACACCAATATTGATCGACCAATCTCGCAACCCACTACCAGTTAAGCATGTGAAATGTCACCGAAGTGTCTACTTGCATATGGATAATTTTAGGTCAGGGGTCAGTGTAAAAACTTCTCTTGAATTCTTACTCTGCCCCCGAACTCATGACATCGTTGGCCTATCGGATTTCCCTGAGATTGCAGGTTGATTCAGATCGCCCCTCTCCGTGCTGTTCAAACTGCGCCCTCAGAAAGATACCACACGATCGATGATCAGCAGAACAATCTACCTGGCAAAGCTCGTCGCGTTTTTGAAGCGTCCTACGCTCCTTGCGACGATCCCGCCGCACGAAAAAGATCCACAGTAACGAAAAAAGCCGTGGCGATTACTCGCCACGGCTTCCTCTTTCTGGCTATCCTTGCAGTTTAGATCTCAAAACGATCTGCTTGCATGACCTTCACCCAGGCAGCAACGAAGTCGTTCACAAATCGTTCCTGCGCATTATCGAAAGCGTACACCTCAGCGATAGCGCGTAGCTCTGAGTTGGAGCCGAAGATAAGATCCACAGATGTCGCCGTGAATTTCACCTTTCCCGACTCGCGGTCCAGACCCTCGTAAACGCCTTCTTCGCCAGACTTTCGCCAAACCGTAGACATGTCCATCAGGTTGACAAAAAAGTCAGTACTTAAAATGCCCGGCGTGTCTGTAAGCACACCTTGCTTGGCGCCACCGGCGTTGGCATCCAACGCTCTCAGTCCCCCTAATAAAACAGTCATTTCAGGTACAGTTAAGTCCAACTGATCTGCTTTGTCGATCAGCATTTCAGTCGGCGAACGATAAGCTGAGGTCACATCAAAGTAGTTACGGAAACCATCAGCAGAAGGCTCAAGCAACGCGAATGATGTCACGTCTGTTTGTGCTTGCGTCGCGTCACCGCGTCCAGCAACAAAGGGCACAACTACATTCACGCCTGCGTCAGCAGCGGCTTTTTCAACAGCAGCAGCACCACCTAATACAATCAAGTCTGCTAGAGTTATCTGATTACGGCCTTTATTAAAATCAGCTTGAACTTCTTTTAGTTTGGCAATAGCTTTGGCTGACTCAACGGGACTATTGGCAGCCCAGTCTTTTTGCGGAGCAAGGGCAATTCGTGCGCCGTTAGCACCGCCACGCATATCACTTGCGCGGTAGCTTGAGGCTGATGCCCAGGCTGTGCGAACAAGCTCAGATACACTAAGATCAGATTCGAGAATCATTTTTTTCAACTTTCGAATATTTCGGTCGCTAATCGAGTCGTAACTAGCAGCGGACACTGGATCTTGCCAAAGTAAGTCTTCAGCTGGAACTTCACCTGCAACGTATCGAGCTCGCGGTCCCATGTCACGGTGGGTCAGCTTGTACCAGGCTTTAGCGAATGCGAGGCGGTATTCTTCAGGATCAGCAAGGAAGCGCTCGACTACTTCTTTATAGTCTGGGTCATACTTCAGCGCTAAATCTGCTGTCGTCATCACGGGGGCGTTAAACTTACCCTCGATATGTGCATCCGGCACTATCGCATGCAAGGACTCATCTGTTGGAATCCACTGGATGGCGCCAGCGGGGCTTTTTGTTTCCTTCCATTCAAAGTTCAGTAGGTTGGAAAGATACAAGCTTGTCCATTGCGTCGGTGCTTGTGTCCAGGCTCCTTCTAATCCAGAGGTTACAGTGTCCTCAGAATGGCCTTTTCCACATTTGTTCTTCCAGCCTAAACCTTGCTCTTCCAAGCTTGCCGCGCCCGGTTCGTTGCCCACGCATTTTGCCGCGTTGTGTGCACCGTGCATCTTGCCAAAGGTATGACCACCAGCAATGAGAGCAACGGTTTCTTCGTCATTCATTGCCATACGACCGAATGCAACACGGATGTTTTTTGCTGAGCCAAGCGGATCAGGTTTACCCATCGGACCTTCAGGGTTGACGTAAATGAG
This sequence comes from Candidatus Azotimanducaceae bacterium, assembly GCA_047625245.1. Classification (GTDB taxonomy): domain Bacteria; phylum Pseudomonadota; class Gammaproteobacteria; order Pseudomonadales; family Azotimanducaceae; genus JAHRVQ01. Next base: position 15,076 of record JBLHQQ010000024.1, on the reverse strand, counting down.
ACCCATATGTGTCGCGCCCAGTGGTCGCTGTAGCTTGCCATTTTCCTCCTTGCGGTCACTCGCGAGCATTTCAACTTCAGGTCCCCAGTAAACAAGATCAGGTTCCCAGTCGTCTGCACGACCACCGGCGAAGCCATAGATTTTAAAACCCATGCTTTCCATGCCGACCGTACCGGCGAGTATCATAAGGTCGGCCCATGAAAGATTTTCACCATACTTTTGTTTGATTGGCCAAAGTAGGCGTCGAGCTTTATCAAGATTGCCGTTATCAGGCCAGCTGTTCAGTGGATCGAAACGCATTTGGCCGCCATCACCACCACCTCGACCGTCCAAAGTTCGGTAAGTCCCGGCGCTGTGCCAGGATAAGCGGATAAAAAACGGACCGTAGTTGCCAAAGTCTGCCGGCCACCAGTCCTGAGAATTGGTCAGTACCGCTTCAACATCAGATTTGACCTCAACAAAATCAAGCGCAGCAAAGGCTTTACTGTAGTTAAAGTCATCGCCCAATGGATTTGATCTAGGGTCATGGTCGCGTAGTGGGGAGAGGTCAAGTTGATCTGGCCACCAGAATTGGTTCGATTTGGCCTGGTTCACTGGCACTTTTGCCATTCCCATAGCGCTTTTGGGTTTACTCATCTCGTGGTGGTCTGCGATGGCGTACGACGCCAAAGTAGATAGCGTGAGCGTTGCCGCCACGAAGCAGCTTATTGGTAACTTAAGCCTCTTTATCATGATCTTTTCCTTTTCAATGAAAGTATCGAGGTTAGCAACGGGACTTCTGGCATCTTATTGCTCAAATACTAGAAACACGGCTGATATTAGACGATTGTGAAAACTTCGGACATTGAATTAATCCCATCGGTATGATCGGTCTACTAGATTGATGGAGATTTGGGGATGGCAATTTGGGGTCAGTGTAAAAACTTCCACACAAGGAATCCCGGGACTGAGCCTGTCTACTCTTTGGACACTGGATTTCAGCCCTCAGGGCAACGAGTGGATCGACCTTACAAAAATTTAAGACGGTCAAACTGAAGTTTTCCGGCAAATACATTGTGTCAGCGTAAGCGTTGCTCGAGGAGTAATTGGGGGAGTACGAGAAGGATAAACCTGAATCCCCTCTAATTACTAGACACATCAGAGCGTTACAATGAAGCTCAAAGGAGGTGCCAATGTCTGGCAAACGTTATACAGAAGAATTGAGGACAGCATCCGTAAAACAACTTACCGAAGGTGGTCATCCAGTCGGCGATATTGCCCGGCGTCTAGGCGTGACAGCCAAAAATTTGTACGACTGTAAAGCGAAGTACGGTGAATCGTCGATTGCTTATCAAGAAAAGAAGGCTGACCAGGATGAAGTGCGGCGACCCAGGCTGAACTCAAACGGGTGATACAGGTGCGTGACATTCTAAAGGAGGCAGCCGGCTAGGAGCCCCCGTGCTTTGCCGGGGAGTCAAACACCAATACGCGTTCATGAAATCTCACCAGCATCGGTTTCCTGTGGGATACCCCCAGTTGAAGCAGGAATTATAGGTGAAAAATTTAAGCTGCCTCCGCTAACCATCGCGGCGGTACGCCACCTATCGAGATATGAGGTCGTTCGTTATTGTATAACCAAAGCTGTCCAGTCACGAGCAGTAGAGCATCTTCGATTGATTTAAACTCATGCATATCCAACCATTCATGGCCAGAAGTACGGTTGAACCTTTCTATATAAGCGTTTTGTGTTGGCTTGCCATCACGAAGATAGCGATGGGCCAGGGACCTGTATGCCGACCAGCAGCATAATAATCGCTTCGAGATTGCTGCGAGCGTAATAACCAGCAGCTTAAGCCAATTAAGCCGATCAGATAGATGCCAATAATCAGCCAATCTAGTTTGGTGATGAGATGATTTAAGGTGCAGCCTCACCGCGTCGATTGGTCAGCCATAAACACTGATATGGTGTGAGCGTGATCATGGCCGTTAGGTCGTCAAACAGTTCTGCGGTAAATAGATCGTACCAATGTTGGGTATTAATCAGATTGACACTGGTGAGCGACAATTTGATAGGTTTGGCGGTGATGTTGTGGATACAGAATATACTTTGTTCTCTGCGCCGGCTCTGTCGCCAGAAAGCAAAAATGCCTTCGCCAAGATGTAATGTGTATTGAGTTGCGTTGGGATGAAACGCTGGCTGCTGTTTGCGGATGGCAATGATGCGTTTCATCGAGGCTAAGACTATGGAGTGGGTAGATGTTTTGTCTGCGAGTTGTGTGGACAACAAGTCGGAATTCCAAATGTGTCGGTTAATGGCTCGATTGTTTGCTGTCATCTCGACACGAGTGTGATCGTTTGGGGTACCAAGCAAACTATGGATGTAGAAAGCAGGAATTCCATCGAGTCCGATCATGATGATGTGGGCAGCAATAAATCGCGGTATCTGCCACTCGTCTTCGCCATCTACCGTGCCTTTTAAGGCATCAATTAGACTGATGTTCACTTCATAGGGTCTGACCTCGTCGTCTGAAAGGTTTCGCCATGAAATTTTGCCGCCAAAGGCTTGCATCGCAACGATGATCTGATCAAGTTCAGAATCATCCAAAATGCCTTCGATCGGCCGCAAGCCGATGCCATCGTGGGACGCAATAAAATTTAGGTAGGTGGTACCGTCCTGAGCTGGCGGCATACTCATTAACCAATTATTTAGGTAATGATTATTGCCTGTTAGCATTCCGTGTAAGAGTAATGGCGGCAAGGCGAAGTTATAAATGATGTGTGCCTCATTGGCATTGCCAAAGTAGGCTAGGTTTTCGCGATTCGGGATGTTGGTTTCTGTGATGATCAAGGCATCGGGATCTTTGTGCTCAATCAGAGTCCGAATCAGCCGAATCATTTCGTGAGTTTGGGGTAGATTCAGACAATTCGTACCAATCTCCTTCCAAAGAAATGCCACTGCGTCGAGGCGAAAGCTTTTGACGCCCTGCGCCAGATAAAAATTCATGATATCTGCAAATAACAAGAGCACATCTGGATTGGCAAAATTAAGGTCAACCTGGTCGTGACTGAAGGTGCACCAAACATGTTTTGTCCCGGAGAAAGTCTCAACTTCACGGAGTAAAGGGCTGGTTCTGGGCCTGATTACGGCGGACAAATCAGCTTCTGGGTCGACACTAACAAAGTAGTCCTTTTCCGGCGTTAGGTTCTGTTTGAAAGCCTCAAACCACTGGCTTCTACTAGAGCAATGATTGATCACCAAATCAGCCATCAATTTGTAATCATCAGCAATGGCCGTGATGTCTTGCCAGTCGCCGAGATCTTCGTTCACCTGTTTGTAGTTGATAACGGAGAAACCGTCATCAGAGCTATAGGGATAAAACGGCAAAATATGTAGGATCGAAATCACGTCGGTGAAGTGTTCATTGAGAAAGCGGTGGAGGGTATGCAGGTTTTTTTCACCGGACTGCGCAATGCTGCCTCCATAAGTGATGGCGATAATATCTTGCTCATCCCATTTGTTGCCATGAGCTCTGGGGCTCTCACAATGCCGTTCAAGCCCAAAAGCTTCGAGCAGCTTCTCGATAAGAGGCGCTGCTTGCTCATCTGGATAGATGAACTGGATTTGTGCCGCCAGTGTTTCCCGCAGTGTGGTGAGTTGATCTTGCATTATTAGCAGGCGTTGGCTTTTTGATCTTTCTCAACGGCTTCGAGCAGTTGATCCAAAATATCGGGTATTGCACTCACTACTCTATTCCATTGGGGTATAAATGGCTGTTCCATCGGTTTGTTTAAGAATGTTTCACCAGCTTTCATAATGTTTTCTGCGAAGAGCTCAACCATTTGCTCTTCAGCGTGTACATCAAACCCTAGTCCATTCATTTCCGCATCACAGCGATAGCTGTCAATGAGATCAAGTGCTATTCGATAGTAGGTGGCCTTTAAGCTACGAAAAATTCCGCTGTTAAAAACAATGCCGTCGGTGGCCAGTTTGCGGAAAAATGCCTTGCTGATATCGATGGACATTCGCGACAGACCGGAGTCGTCATCATCGGGTGAAAGCTCCTGGTGTTTGTGATCATAGATATCGGCAACTTCTACCTGACAAATACGCCGTGTCGAATAGTTGCGCAACATTTCCATGAGAACACCAACTTCGAGACCCCAATCACTGGGAATTCTAAGGCCATTCATGACATCTCGGCGCATGGAAAACTCACCTGCCAGGGCATAGCGAAAGCTGTCCATGAAACTTAAGTATTCATGTTGTCCAGCATCGAGATTAATTTGTAGAGCTCGGACAAGAGGTGAAACTAGTAATCTCGATACACGTCCACCCATTTTGTTGTTATTAACCCGGGTGTAATAGCCCTTGCTAAACTGGAAGCTAAAGTTCGGGTTTGCGACAGGATAAATGAGTTTCGCGAGAAGCGAACGATGATAGGTGGTGATGTCACAATCATGTAGCGCAATTGCCTCAGCTCGATTCTGCGCCAACATATAGCCCATACAGTACCAAACATTTCGCCCCTTACCCATTTCGGTAGGCGCAAGACCTTTTTCTTTTAGGCTAGCATCGATTGCCATCAAGTTTGGCCCATCGTTCCATAAGATATTGTGCTCTTGTGGTAGACGATCAAAAAACTTGATGGCATTTTGGTATTCAGTTTGGTCGGCACGATCTAGACCGATAACTATGCTGTCCAGATAAGGCACTTTTGTCAGTTCATCAACAATGCCTGTTAATGCAGGGCGTTCGAGTTCGGAGTAGAGCGAGGGCAGTATCAGACCCATGGGTCTTTTTTTGGCGAACCCGAGTAGTTCGGCTTCGATATCTTCAAGTGGTCGGTCAACAATATTGTGTAGGGTCGTTACCGTCCCCGATTGAAAACTATCCGCCATGCTATCCTCCTTACAATCGAATGGAGAGCTTCTGCATGGCCTTGGTGATGCCCTCGACCCAACCAACAGGTGCGATAGCGTCTGTGTATATTGTGTCCGATTTTTCCGGACGAACCTGATACTGACCGTCGCTCGACTTTACTACCACCGCAACGTCGGCTGCCATCAGCATATCCAAGTCGTTCAAATTATCACCTAGAGCGATCAATTGAACCTGGTCTTGCCATGTTTGCTCAAAATGAGCGATAACATGCTTCAATGTGGTGCCTTTGCTGCACTGTCCTTGAAGACTATAAAATCGCCCACCTCTTACACACTGCAATCCTTGTGCCCGGGCTAGAGTTTGATAGTGCTCAGCGTCCGTTGGCACGGCGAAATCTAGTGGTACAGTGAACTGCCGAAGGCGGGCCGCTTGCAGTGCTGCACCTTCTAGGCCAGTCAGAGCGTGAGCAATGGATTCTTCGCAAGTGAGAAAGTTAGTAGCATGAGGCGGATAGGCCCGGAGGAACGCATCAAGATCGTGCATGGTTGCACCATGTACGTGCAGCTTGGCTCCCGGGTTGATCCAGGCAGAACCGTTTTCAATCACGGCAGGCAGGTCAAGACCCAGTTCGGATTGCCAGAATTGAATCTCAGCTGCTGTTTTACTGGTGTTTAAAATGACCGGAATTTTCTTCGCGGTTAACGCTGCCAAAAGTGGCTGCGCGACGGCATAGTCATAAGAATGATGACCAAGTAGTGTGCCATCCATATCAGTACTGATAACAAGTCGAGACATCTTGTCACTATAACGCAGAACTTTAGACGTAAAACTAAGCAGCGGCATTCGCTGGTCTTTTTTCTGCCACCAACGTAGATTCTTGGTCACCATATTCAGCTTGTCGAGCAGGATAAAGAGGATAAAGGGGTCAGGTTCAATTTCGATACTGTATGGAAGGCGCGAAATATCTCCAGAACGATGATGTGAATTGTACCTGGCTCGGTTGCTCTATTGGCCAAGCCAGTTTGGCGATCAATCAATACATACTGGGTGACTACAATCGAACAAGGCCGCGTCAGCACGACCGTGATGTTTTCGACGTGACTAAGGTAACGCTTTCCAGCTGAATCAAAAGCAGGTACGGTTGACGTTGCTCTTGCGCCGGTCCTACATAGTATTTTTCGCCAATACAGGTCTGGAATCTCGGCCTGGTGACGGCCGCTGAAAAAACTAATAAGGCCAGATGCATGACTAACATTAGCGGCATGGACGCGGTCGAACTCGCCGCTCGCATTGCCCAAGGAGACATCAGCCCCGTCGAGGCGGTTTCTGCAGCGATCGAAGTCTGCGAGCGGTTAAACCCGGATCTTAATGTTCTTTGCTCGCAGAGATTTGATCGTGCGCTTGACGATGCCCGTGCCATCAAGCCTGGGTCTGCCCCATTTGCAGGGGTCCCGACCCTGATCAAAGACCTCGGTACCCCGGAGGCGGGTGAGCCAAGCTACATGGGTAATCGAGTGTTAAAGGCCCTTGGGGTAAAGTCGCCGATCGATGCCCACATCGTCACAAAAATGAAGTCTGCTGGTCTGGTCTCGATAGGTCGCACGAACGTGCCTGAGATGGCCTGTGGCAACTGTCCATGGGCTTGCGAAAATGAAGCCTTTGGCGATACCCGCAACCCTTGGAATCTTGCCCACACCGCGACTGGCTCAAGTGGCGCAAGTGCAGCGGCAGTGGCCGCCGGTATTGTGCCCATCGCCCACGCCAGTGATGGCGGGGGTTCCACTAGAGTGCCGGCAAGTGCAAATGGCCTGGTTGGTCTGAAACCATCTCGCGGGCGCATCTCATGGGGGCCGATGATCGGCGAATCCTGGGCAGGTGCTGCAGTCCAAGGGTTGCTCAGCAAAACAGTAAGAGACACAGCGCTCGGACTTGATCTCGTGTCTGGCCCGATGCCCGGCGACCCCTACAGTTTGCCGCAACCCGGTCGGCGTTTTTCCGACGAGATGGAGCAGGGCCCCGGACGACTCCGAATCGGCGTCTGTCGGGTCAACAAGCTCGGCGATCTGCATCCGGATTGCGTTGCCGCAGTGGATGCCGTGGCGAGCCGACTAGAGGGCGAGGGACATTACGTCGAAGAAGCCTTTCCCGAAAACCAGTTTGATGAGCCAGGGTACGCGGGTTACTTTCGAATCATCGCTGTGGGTACGGTCGCGACGGTTCGAGCAATAGAGCGCATTGCAGGTCGCTCGCTCACTGAATCAGATATGGAGCCAGGCACCTGGGTATCGTACCAGATGGGCTTGCCCGTCACCGGGGTTGAATTTGCTGAAGCGCACGCGCACATGAACATCTTTACTCGTCGATATGCCGCATGGTGGGAAGGCGAAAACGGCTATGATCTGTTGTTATCACCGACAATGGCCACGCCGCCACCTGAGCTTGGTTTTCTTATCAGTGAGCCGGCGGATCGGGTGGTGCGGGCGCGTGATACGTTTCCCTTTACGATGCAGTGTAATGTGACGGGTCAGCCTGCGATCTCGCTGCCGCTAGCCATGAGCGGCGACGGCTTGCCCATTGGTGTGCAATTGGCAGCGCGGTATGGGGATGAGGCAATGCTACTTCGCGTCGCGGCGCAGTTGGAACAACTGATGCCATGGTACGACCGCAAGCCCACCGGCATCTAGTCAACAATTTAAAGGTCAGAGTCAAGTGTCAGAGTCAATTTCGCAGTGCTTCTACCTGACTGCGAAAATGCGTTCTAATTCTGGTAGGTTCCGATTCGGATAAGCCCAAACAATGCTTCGGCGTTAATGAAAAACGCGACAAAGTGGCGGGACTGCTGAACGCAGCCCCGGATTTTTCTAAGAAAACTCTGCCGTAGCTATAGGCAGGTCCTATAAAGTATGCTTTTCCTCGCCTGATGACTTGTCCGCCGTTCGTTTCTCAGAGGCGATCAGGTCCAGCAATATTTGGCCGGTTTCGATCAAATAGGCATCAGGTTTGGTATCTTCTTCCGTGACCTTGGGTTCTGGAGCATCTTTTCCGGTCTCGGCAGTGGCGTTATCAATCACAACAGCCATCTCATTGCCTACCAGTGTATCGCCGTCGGCAGAAGTAGCATCTTCGTCTGGTGTTGTCGTTCCGGCCGCTGCAACTTTAGGTGTCGTGACCGGCTTATCGAGTTCGTCTAGAGACGCAACCGCCTCTAAGCCTTGGGATTTACGTTTGTTGTTTTCAAGGCCTAGCCAAAATGTATCGGCATCTTCTTTCTCCTGAAGACGTTGCGCTTCGTTCAAAGTGACTTCACTGATTTTGCGTCGAATTTGACGATAGGCTAAAGCCTCTTCCATATAGTGGAATTCAGGGTCTCTCGCTGCCCGTTGTTCATGTTGGGCTCGAAGATCTCCCACCAGAGGGGCAATAGATCTTTTTGTTCGATAGCCGGTTGCCTTAATTTTGTCCCAGGGCAACGGGGCATCAAGACTACTCTCGCCGATCGACTCTGGATCGAAATCATTAGGAAAGGTAATGTCCGGCACAATGCCTTTGTGTTGAGTACTCTCACCGGAGATACGATAAAACTTAGCCTGGGTCAGCTTGAGTTGACCACGGTTAAGAGGTAGTAAGGATTGCACCGTACCCTTGCCAAAAGTCTGGTTGCCGATAATCAAACCGCGCTCGTAGTCTTGTATAGCACCGGCGAAAATTTCCGAGGCCGAGGCGCTTAAGCGGTTGACCAAAACGGCCATCGGACCATCGTAAATGGTTCGATAATCCCGATCATTGAGGATGTCTACTCGATTGCTCTTGCTGCGGATTTGAACCGTTGGGCCTCGATCAATGAACAAACCGGTTAGGGTTTTTGCTTCCTGTAAAGAGCCCCCACCGTTGTCACGCAAATCAATTACAACACCGTCTACACCTTCCTGCATGAGATCACCCAGCAGTTTTTGCACATCGCGAGTGGTACTTCTGTAAGTGCTATCTCCAGCCTGGAGTGCCCGGAAATCGATATAGAAGGTGGGAATGTCGATGACGCCGATCTTGCGTTTGGCGCCGAACTGCTCCAGTTCAATAATCTTTGACTGGGCGGACTGTTCCTCCAATTTAATCGTGTTTCGAGTCAACTGGATGACCTTGGAATTGTCGGGGTCTGAGGCTGAAATAACGTCCAATCGCACCACGGTATCTTTTTTACCTCGAATCAATTGAACAACTTCATCGAGGCGCCAACCAATCACATCCACCATCTCGCCGTCATCCTGACCAACGGCGACAATTTTATCGTCGGGGAAAATAGTTTTGGACTTGTCAGCAGGACCGGCTGGCACAAGGCTCACCACTTTGGTGAATTCGTCTTCTCGCTGCAGTACTGCACCGATTCCCTCAAGGGACAGACTCATGTTGATATTAAAATTCTCCGAGGTTCGAGGGGAAAAGTATTGAGTATGTGGGTCGTAGGTTTTGGTAAAGGAGTTCATGTAGAGCTGATACACGTCTTCGCTATTGGTTTGCAGGGTGCGTGAGAGTCGATTCTTGTATCGCTTAACCAGTAGTTCTTGGGTTTCTATCAGCTCTTTGTCTGCCAGTTTTAGATTAAGTACCGCGTTCTTGATGCGTTTTCGCCAAAGGTCGTCAAGCTCAGTTTTCGTTTCGGCATAGGGGTATTCTGTTCTATCTAATGCCAAGGATTCATCCAAGGTGAAGTCGTATTGGCTGATATCGCCTTCTAGATCTTTAATGGTTTGTTCAAAGCGGTCGATGACACGAGAGTGGTAGATATTAAAGATTTCGTAGGCGGGCGCCACGTTTCCTCGTCGCAGCGCATTATCCATCTCGAATCTCATGCGTTCGAAATTACGGATATCGGAGGCCAGGAAATAGCTCTTCGATGGGTCTAGGTCGTCAATATAGTTGGCAAAGATCTTGGTGGAGAGATCGTCGTCCAGCAGGGTACTGACATAGTGTCTGCTGGCAAGGGCGTCGACGATATTGCGGGTCGTATTGGCATGTTCCGGCAGCGGCTTCAGTGGCTCGATGGCAACGTCTGGAACTGTGGCAACAGCCACGCTGGCGATGAATAACCAGCCGAGCAATAGCGATTTGAGTAGGAGCTTGGGGCCTGTCATAGATCTAGTCATAAAATAATATCGGTCTCTTTGCTGGCATAGATTCTCAGTAATTAGAGCCCGTTGTTCTGGGGAGTTCCCTGATGAATCTGAATAAGTCTGTTGTAAACAGCTTTTGGTCAAAATACCAGATGCTTTTGCCTTTCTGTTCAAATATTTGTCGAGCGGTATAACTAAACAGAGTTTACCGGTGGTGGATAAAATTACACAAGGATTTGCGATGGAGTGAAGCCTTAGGCGGTGGATATGCAATAATGCTGTTTTTTGCGGCGATGGGATACTCTTCTTTGATGTATAAAATTATTAAAAACAGTGCTTTAGCTCTATTATTTTCAGTAACTTCTTCGTTCTGCGTTGCCGCAGAAACGGCGCATGTGCCTCCAGCATCAATAACCGAAGAGGATATAGCCTACTTTTTCGGCTACCGATTCGGCAATGCGTTGCTTGAAGGTGGTAATGCGAGCGTCGACTTGAAGGTTGTGATGAAAGGACTCGAAGATTCCATGGCCCGAGAGGAACCGACTATGTCTCAAGAAACTCAAGCTTTGGTCATTCAGGAGATTCAAACGCGGCAACTGGGTCAAATGGCCGATACCGCCAAAGCATTCATGACGGCGAATCGACAGCAGGAAGGTGTTTTGGAAACGTCCACGGGTCTTCAGTATGTGATCGTTGAACCCGGTGAAGGCACGGCACCGTCCACAGAGAGTGAGGTTGTGGTTCACTACGAGGGCAGACTGCTGAATAACCAAACGTTCGATAGCTCATACCAGCGAGGCGAACCGGCCAGATTTAAGCTCGATGGCGTGATAGAAGGATGGACCGAAGGACTTCAACTGATGAAGCCTGGCAGTAAGGCTCGATTCTTTATCCCACCGGAGCTAGGCTACGGTGCCGGCGGAACCGGGAGTATTCCTCCTTATTCGGTGTTGGTATTTGATATTCAATTACTTGAAATCGTTGAGACTGAAGCAGTACCTACTGCAGACAAAAGTGAACAGAAGTCTTCTTAAAGTATCGTAATCCCGAGCGCTTCCAGCAGCACGCGCTGCTGGGCCTCGTCGATAACGACACCGTTCATATCTATTTCTCTCACATCCAGACCATCAAGGCCTGAACCTCGTAAATCAGCACCTCTTAATACCAGTCGTTCGGCACTGATGCCGTGGAGTTCATTATCTGTGAGGTTAGCGCCTTCCAGGTTGGCTTCGTTTAGAACCGAGTGAATCAGGCGGCAACTGGTAATCGATGCTTCCTGGAGGTCTGCGCCGGTAAAATCGCTATAGGCTAAATTACTCTCACTGGCTGTGAAGTCATGCAGACTGATCTTGCGACCTATACCGCTTTCGATCGTCATCTGGGTAAAGTCTGCTCCCTGAGCCTGACAATGGGTGAGTTCGGTTCGGTACAGATTTGCTCGGGAGAAGTTCGCCATGGAGAGATCGCAGCGTTCAAATTGGCAGGCAATGATGCGGGCGAATCGAAATACGCAACCCGTTTCGGTTCCTGGATCGTAAAACTGGCAATTCTTAAAGGCGCAGTCCTGCAATTTGCCACTACTGAAATTGCAGTGCTTGAATTGGCAATCAATAAAGACGCACTCGCTGATTTCATCCGTTTGGAAAACCACCTCCTCGAAGCAACAATCGGTGAAGGTGACGCCATTCACATCACCCTGCAATTTTAAGTCAGTGACGACCTGGTCGTGCAGTTCTCCAGATTCTATTGTTTTTAACCATTCGGATTCATCGCTGATTCTCAATCGAAGCTCTCTATGAGTTGCTTGGCCGCAAGGTCAGCGGCTTGTTGGGCTTCGGGCATAACATCGGTCATAGTGAAAAAGCCGTGTACCTGACCGTCAAATCGTTTCACCAGGGTCTGTACACCTGCCTCTTCAAGTCGTTTGCCATAGGCTTCGCCTTCATCCCGTAGCGGGTCAAATTCTGCGGTGAATACTGTGGCCGGTGGTAGACCACTTAGATCTTCTGCGAGCAAAGGCGACACCAGCGGGTTTTGCCGGTGCTCTGGGCCAATATAGTGATCAAAAAACCAGGCCATGGTGGCGCGGGTCAGCATGTACCCTTCGGCATTGTCGCTGTAGGAAGCCGTATCCATCGCGGCGTCTGTGACTGGATAGATCAATAACTGATGTCGAATCGTCGGCCCTGATTCAGCCTTGATCTTTAAACATAAAGCAGCAGCTAGATTGCCACCTGCACTATCGCCGCCCACAGCCAGCTTTAAAGGGTTGATGCCAAGCTCCTGCGCATGTTGATGGATCCAACTGAAGGCTTCATAACAATCGTCAAAAGGCTTAGGGAAGGGGTGTTCTGGCGCGAGTCGGTAATCCACAGCAATCACCACACAATCTGATGACTTAGCCAGCATTCGACAAGGGGCATCGTGGGTGTCCAGGTCGCCGATCACCCACCCGCCGCCATGAAAGAAAACTAGGCAAGGCTTGTTGTCCCCCTCGCTGGGTCGGTAAATACGAATGGGCACCGAACCGGCCTGCTGATCGACGACTTCGTGGAGCTCAGCCTTTTTCATATCCTGATGCATCATCCGATACATTTCCCGACCCTGTTGCGGCGCAACATCACTGATGGAGGGTCCACCGGCATCGGCCATGGTTTTCAGGAGTGATTCAACGATAGGAGTAAGGGGCATAGGGTCAATCCAATGATTGTTGGTTTTGGTGGTGGGAGTGTATCCTTGTGAACTCTTTATTTGAATCGTCGAGCTGTGCTGAAATTCTTGATCCAACCCCACGTCCGCCTTTTGTTTACGGGCTCGCTATTTATGGTGGCATTTATTTGGATGGCGATATCTGCATATGATGTCGACAAACAAGAGGTTATCGTTTTTGCTGTGTTCTCTCTGTTGTTGCTGGGTGCGATGGTCGCCGCTGGTCTGGTGTTCTCGATTATCCTGTTCCTGATTCGGCGAACGACTCGGCGAAAAGGTTTGCTGGGTAAAATTGAGTCAATCGAAAAGGAAGTTGCAGAAGAATCGAAGCTGCAAGATAAGTCAGATTCAGAGAACTACTAAACTGGTGTCAAGTCTGATTTTTTGAAAAGGCTTTTGAGTTCGATTCCTGCAGTTTTGAGTTTATCCAACCCTCCAGCCTGCCGATCAATTACACAAATTGCGTGATCCACATTGCCGCCGGATTCCACCAGATCTCGATGGGATAGAATGATTTGTCCACCACTGGTGACAACGTCCTCGACCATCGTCACAACAGGTATCCCGCCCATCTCGAGCCCCGCTAGTATTTCTGTTCCGTCTGGAATCAATTCCACCATAGCCTCAGCGATATCACTTAGAAGATTTGGGTCCGACTCAAACAGATACCTGTCGAAATACTCAAGGCTCACAACCCTAGAACGAAGTGTGAACTTACCGCTAAGGTGAGCGGTATTATAAATGCGTAGGGGAAGGTCAGTTATGTTTATCCATCGGTAAGCAATGGGGAGCCAATAATTGGCTTGTCTGGGTTAGTTCAGCGAACGGAAAAAACGGTCCGCACGAGGTAAATAGTACGCATCGTAGTCAACGGAGAAGGCGACGGTGAATGCCCGGCCGGTAATCCTATCCCGGCTGATCAGACCAATTCGGCGGGAATCTCGGCTGTTGTCCCGGTTGTCGCCAAGCATCAGGTATTGACCTTCTGGAATCTCAATAGGGCCAAAGCTGTTGTAGTCATTGGGAGGAGAGGGAACCAGCATCACGGAATGTTCAAAGTCATCGTATTGCTCCTTAAAAAACGCATGAGTACGACGTTGGTCGTAGTCAAGCTGATTGACGATGTCATCCTCTAAGCGGCTGTAAATTGCTGGTTTGGTGTTGATATAGAGCTGATTATTACGCATCTTAATGACATCACCAGGCACTCCTATGACTCGCTTGATCAGTAGTTTCTCATCGGCAGGTGAATAAAACGTCACGATTTCGCCGTAGCTGGGGTCATCCCATTCCGCAAGATGCAAGGTAGTGAACGGAACCTTTAGGTCGTAAGCGAGCTTGTTGACCACCACTCGGTCACCCTCAAGTATCGTTGGCTTCATTGAGCCGGTCGGAACTTGATGCCAATCTCCGATTGCTGAACGGAACAAAACCATCACGGTTAAGACGAGGATTAACGTTCTCCACCCTAACCAGAGAGATTTAATTCGCGTTCGGTAGCTGGGTGCAGTCATGGCTCGAAGGTACCCGATTAACGACCTGACCTACAAGATTTTATTTGTAAGTCCTGTAAAGCCCGAGTGCTGTACAAACCGGTGGCTGGCCTGTAATCGTGCTCCACATTTAGTTGATAACTCCCTGATAAACCATCAGAAAAACATGAGGGGTTTGTTTCAGTCGGGATAATTTTTCAAATAGGGTGTTGTTCATGCTCAAGGTCCAATTCAAGGATGGACGCGCGGAACCCGTGGAATTGGTGGCGCCTGGCAAAACAATTGGCAAAGGTGTAATTAACGATATCGTCATCGACGAGAAGGGCGTAAACGGCTTTCATGCTGATCTTAAAGTTGATGGTGACAACGTCATTATGATTCAGGGTGTCGAGTTGGAAGTGATGGATGCTGACCAGTCGCACTAGGCTAAAACTCTGGTCCTCTCTGGCCATGCTCTATCGGCTCTTTCTAGTGGCTGGCTCCTGATTGCAGATAGTGGACCAGAAAAAGGACAACATATTCCGATTGGCGAGCGGACTGAAATTGGGCGAGCCTTGGATTGTGACATTTCTATTCTTGAGCCAGCCCTATCCCGCAAGCACGCGGAGGTTGAGCCCATCGGTGCTGATCTGATTCTGCAGGACCTTGGGTCTGCAAACAGAACATTGGTCAACGGCGAGAAGGTGAATAAAGTGAAGCTAAAAGACGGTGACGTTGTAAAGTTTCATAAAATACGTTTTATCGTAAAAGCACTCTAGGTTCTGACCCTCGATTGAGCCCCATCAAGCTCCCATTAAGTAACCACGCTCTATCAGCACAGCCTTCAGCTCGTCGATGTGAGCACTATTTCTGGTTTCCAGCGTCACAGAAACACCGACTTGCCCGACAGGCGCCTCGCTCGAGAA
>JBLHQQ010000023.1:0-17146 GCA_047625245.1 Candidatus Azotimanducaceae bacterium | reverse complement strand
GAACCTCAGTATCAACGAATGTAAAGCCGCCATTTATGCGGCTGACAAAATCGCCATAGCGCTCTTTAATGGTCGGTACAATCTCACCAGGCTCAGCCATGATGCCCATAGTATTGAGCATCTCGTCTGTGATCATCTCACCCATTTCGGCCCATTTACCTTGCTTGGACATTGCGTTGAGTTCTGGTTGCATATCACCCCAACCGTGAACACCTAACACTCCCTTGTAAGCTGGAGTGGAACCATAAAAGGCGATTCTGTTCTTTGCTTCCAACTTCGATGCATTAAAAGTTTCTTCATCCTTACCTGAAACAATGAAGGGTGTGTATGAGATTTCAAAATCATCCATTGACCGACCCGACCTAGCAAGCCCTTCTGCAACAGCAGGAAGTGTGACTTCACGGATGTACTTTTCATTGCTAAAGGGGTGAATAATCAGGCCGTCAGCAACTTCGCCCGCTACTCGAGTCATAATCGGGCCGACAGCTGCCAGGGTGACCTTGGGCGCACCAAATTCCTTATCTTGAGGCGTAAAGGCTGGCGTCATCAACGTATGATTGTAGAACTCGCCTTCGAATCTCAGAGGCTCGCCTTCGTACCAGTTTGCCCAAATTGCGCGCATCGCCAAGACCAGCTCTTTCATCTGCTTGGCTGGTGCGCCCCAGGGCATACTAAACCGCTTGGTGATATGAGGCCGGATCTGAGAACCAAGCCCCATGGTAAATCGGCCTTTAGAGTAGGCGTTTAAATCGTGACCTAAATTCGCAAGCACCATTGGGCTTCTTGCAAAGGCCACGGCGATACCCGTTCTTACCCCAATCCGTTCACTGTGTTCCGCTGCTAGCAAGAGCGGAAAGAACGGATCGTGGTTCATTTCAGCAGTTCCGGCACTGTCATAACCCTCGGCTTCCAACTTCTTAATGTGGTCCGGAATCTTGCGCATATCTGCAGTCAAATGTGAATCTACGTACATAGTGCTTCCCTTTTGTTGGTCATTTAGCTGGTCGTATAGCTGGTCAATGTTAAGGATCAACCATACCGACTTTAAGAGTTCCTATCTAGCGTCTCGATAGTGAAGATCCGAAGTGTCTCGCAACTGCTGAGCCGCCTGATCCGGGTCAACATCATTCAGAAAGTGCCCTCCCCCAGACTCAACTCCGGCGAGAAATTTTTGCAATGTCGGCTTCCGCATTAAAGGGTGAATTTGGATATGGCAGTGATAGGCGCCCTGAATACCGGCAGGTCCTTGATGCAACACCAGCATGTAAGGAAACGGCATGTGCCAGAGATTATCGAACCGAATGAGAGTTTGTCGTAGTGCAGTAGCCAGATCGGAACGCGCTGATGGAGACAATTCAAATAACCAGTTTTTCTGCTCATGGGGACAAACAAAAGCTTCATAGGGAAAACGAGAAAAATACGGCAGAAACGCGATTGCTCCTTCATTTTCGAAGATCACGCGTCCGTTCGTTTCCCGCTCACTGGCGATAATGTCTCCCATCAGATTGCTGCCGGTTTCCGCAAAGTGAGATTCCATGGCCAAACGTTCTAACTGGAGGTTTTTAAACTCAAAGCTTGTAGCATAGATTTGGCAGTGAGGATGGGGGTTTGAAACACCAATTACGGCACCCTTGTTCTCAAACACCAACACCTGGGTCACGTCACTGCGTTGCATCAACGATCGGGTCTCATCAGCCCAACGATCGATCACTGCCTCAAATGCTTGCTGGTCTAATTCCGCCAATGATTGGCTATGATTGGGCGAATAACACATAACCCGCGTCTTACCGGTTGCAGCCTCATTTCGATAGATACCGGGCGCTTGTGTTAGTTTTGTTGGGGCTTTATCACTAAAAGAGGGGTGATCGTTATCGAAAACGAACAGTCCTTCATAGTCCTCATTTTGTGTACCGGACACGCGAGTATTACCAGGACAGAGGTAACAGTTCGAATCGAAGCTTTGTACTGATGCGTTGTCGGAAGCCGGTGTGTCAGATGAAGACCAGGGCCGCTGATTACGATGACTGGTTATGGTCACCCATTCATTTAGAAGCGGGTGCCAACGTCGTTCCCAGCAACCTTTCACCTCATGTTCCTTGGCTGTCACTGACGGCGTTTTGTTTATCGCTGGTGGACCTTGGTAGCTCAGCCACAAAATCTGCGTGCCGCATTAGCGTATATTGATAGGCTTCAATCAGGGCATTCCAAGTTGCTTGGATAATATCGACGTTTACGCCGATGGTACCGAATATTTCTCCCTCGAAACTGTGTTCAAGATAAACGCGAACTTTAGCGGCCGTTTCCTGAGTACTGTTAATCACGCGAACCGAATAATCTGTTAGATGTAAATCAAGCAGGGTCGGAAATGGTTCAATTAACGCCTTCAACAGAGCTTTGTTCAAGGCATCTACCGGGCCGTGTCCTTCCGCCGCACATAACTTCACTTCATCACCGACTCGAACCTTGACGCTAGCTTCGATCAATCCTTCGGTTTCCTGGGGGTCTTCGTTAGACGGACTATAAATTCGATAGTAGAGGGGCTCAAATTGGGGGGCGTAACGGCCTATGTGGCGGCGAACCAAAAGGTCAAAACTGCCGTCAGCGTTTTCATAGGAGTAACCTGAGTGCTCTTTGTCTTGCACTTCATTCAGGATAGCTTTGACGGCACTGCTGTCTTCTAATTCGGAGTATCGATTGGCGAGTTTGGCTCTTAAGTTTGATCCGCCAGCCAATTCGCTAATCAAAATCTTACGTGAGTTACCCACTAGCTCAGGGTCTATATGTTCATAGGTAGCCGGGTTTCTTTGCACTGCGCTGACATGCACACCGCCCTTATGAGCAAAAGCTGAAGGCCCAACAAAGGGTTGACCCAGCGGGCCCTGAATATTTAGATATTCCCAGACCACTTTGGATAGATTTGTGAGCCCTTTAAGGCGTCCTTCGGGTATGCACTCGTATCCGAGTTTCAGCTCCAGGTTCGGGATGATTGAAGTTAGATCAACATTGCCACAACGCTCACCAATGCCATTTATGGTGCCGTGGATCTGAACAACACCCTCTTCAATTGCACGCAGGGTATTGGCAACGCCCAGCCCGCCATCGTTATGAACGTGGATGCCAAGCTTGATACCAGGAATTTCTTTGCGAACTTCGCGAATGGCCTGGCCAAGTTCATGGGGCATCACTCCGCCATTGGTATCGCAGAGGATGACCCGACTCGCACCAGCCTCTACAGCACTTAGTAGGGTTGCAAGGGCATATCCAGGGTCGCTGCGAAAACCATCAAAGAAATGTTCCGCATCATAAAAAACAGGCTTGCCGGTCGCCGCAACAAGATGAGCAATGGACCCACTGATCATATCCAGGTTCTTATCGGCGCTCACTCTAAGAGCTTGCTCGACATGCAGGTCCCAGGTCTTACCGAAGATACAGGTTGCATCGGCCTTCGCCGCAATCAGTTTTTGAAGAAAAAAGTCATCGGCGGGCTTAACGTCTGAGCGATGCGTGGATCCAAAGGCCACAACCTTGGCAGTGGCAAGATTCAGGTCTTTACAACGCAAAAAGAATTCATCGTCTTTAGGATTTGAGCCTGGCCATCCACCCTCAATATAGTCGATACCCATGGCATCTAGAGCCACAGCAATATCTAGCTTGTCTCCCAAGCTGAGATTGATACCCTCCCCTTGATTACCATCACGGAGCGTAGTGTCGTAGATTTCAATTTTCTTCCTGGCCATCTCAACCCCGCGGTTATATGTAGCCTAAGCGCTCGGCCGTTACCTTAATCGCGTCGTTGGCCTGAAGCAAGGTATCAAGTGGGTCGTAGTTGGCAGCCAAAAATGCTTCCCGGCTACTATTTTTCATAGTGATCGGGAAAATCTGGTTCGCACAAACCACATGCATCGAGTGCAGATCTACGGTCAAGTCGATCTCAGGTTCGTTCTCGATAATTTTGGCCAGCGTTTGTCGTTGGGGCTTCTCCATCACCACGCAAGGAATCCCTAACGTCGTGCAGTTACCCTGAAAAATCTCAGCGAAGCTCTCGGCGATTACCGCCCTGAAGCCAAATTTCTGTAGTGCTTGCGGAGCGTGTTCACGGCTAGAACCGCAACCAAAGTTGGCATCGGACATCAGCACCTCTGCGCCCTTATGCACCTCGGCATCGAGGGGGTGATGTTTACTATTACCATCGGGATCGAATCGTTCATCAAAGAATAAAGACGGACCTAGCTCATCGAAGGTCACGCACTTGAGAAACCTCGCTGGGATAATTCGGTCGGTATCAATATCGTTACCAGCAATGTAAACACCCTTGCCGTTGATTTTGGTAATCTCGTTACTTTCCATAATTCGTTTTCGCTCTAACTATTTGAGGCCAAATACTTCGCGGGCATCGGCTACCCTGCCTTCGATGGCTGATGCAGCGACCATAATGGGGCTCATCAGAATCGTTCGTCCTGTCGATGATCCCTGGCGACCTATAAAGTTTCGGTTGGAGCTGGAGGCACAAACCTCATCTCCCACTAGTTTGTCCGGATTCATCGCAAGACACATCGAACAGCCAGGTTTACGCCATTCAAATCCAGCTTCTTCGAACACCTTATGTAAACCTAAGGCTCGAGCCTCGGCATCAACCTTTTCGGAGCCCGGCACCGCAATCGCTTTTATGCCGTTAGCGACCTTATGGCCCTCAAGCAGTTTGGCGACCGCCTGAAAATCCGATAATCGACCATTGGTACAGCTACCCAGAAAGGCCACATCAATTTTGGTGCCCTTAATCGGAGTATTAGCTGGAATCTTCATATAACCCAGGGCGTCGCTGATCAAATCCTTCTCGAGGCCCTCCAACATTTCAGGGTCGGGTGTCGACTCATCAATCGAAATTGCCTGTCCTGGCGTAATACCCCAGGTCACAGTTGGTTTGATCTCGTCGGCCTGGATGACCACCTCATCGTCATAGCTTGCGTCAGCATCCGATGCGTAAGAGAGCCACTTTTCTGTTGCGGCATCAAAATCAGCACCCTTCGGCACTCGCTCTTTACCCCTTAGATAATCGATAGTCGTCTGGTCGGGGTTGATATAGCCACAGCGAGCGCCGCCTTCAATACTCATGTTACAGACGGTCATGCGCTCTTCCATAGTCATGGCGCTGATGGTTGAGCCTGCGTATTCATAAGCAAAGCCAACGCCACCATTTACACCCAGAGTACGAATGATATGCAGCGTGACATCTTTTGCGGTGACGCCTACGGCCAATTTGCCCTCAACTCGAATACGTCTAACTTTTAATGGGTCCATGGCCAGAGTTTGACTCGCGAGGACGTCTCTTACTTGACTGGTGCCGATTCCGAGTGCGATGCAGCCGAATGCACCGTGGGTCGAAGTATGGCTGTCACCACAACAAACAGTGAGGCCAGGCTGAGTTAACCCAAGCTCTGGTCCGACGATATGCACAATGCCCTGGGAGCCAGACTCCGGCGGGAAAAACTCAATCCCGTGTTCCTCGGTTGCATCACTAAGGACCTGAATCATCTGCTCGGCCATATCATCCTTTAGCGGACGAGATTGATCATCTGTGGGAATGATGTGATCAACAGTCGCAAAAGTTCGAGCGGGATAAGCGACCTTAAGCCCTTTATCCTGCAACATACCGAATGCCTGAGGACTTGTGACCTCATGAATCAGGTGCAAACCAATAAATATTTGGTACTGGCCACTATCGAGTTGCTGGACAACATGACCATCCCAGACTTTTTGAAAAAGATTTTTACCCACGAGCGGTTCCATCCAAGGTACTGAAAACGAGCGCGGATTCTAACATCTTTGGTTGCGCTCTTGGTTGCGCTCTGAATTCCAATCCGGAATCTTGGAAATTACCAGCGCTGCGGCGAATCAACAAGGCTACCGCAAATAAACCAGCGCCGAAACGGATTAGCCAGACTTCCTGGCCAACTCGACTACCTGACTCGCAAGTTTCGAGTTGGGTAAGACTTCAAAAAAAGGCTCGTCACAGCGATCTGGCTGAACGATGCCATCTATCCAAAGCCCGACTCTACCCTCGCGAATAACCGGGTCTCGCTCTTTGCCTAAAATATCCGGAAACCTACCGACGAACATGGCCTGCGAACTTTTACCTGTTTTCAACTTGAGCTTTTTAAGAGGAATCTGACGTTACCCCTTTTCCCCCAACTGTTCGTCGCTCTCGTCCATTTCCATTACATCGACATTAAAATACCCTTTGTAACTATTTCTCAGCCGCCAGGAACAAGACGACAGGCGATCAGCATCGCCAATCGCCGATAAAATCATGATGAGCTTATCTTCATCGAACAGAAACAGAGGCTTATGTCAGAAAAAAAGATACCGATGCCAACCTTGAGACCTGGCAAACCAGTCTTTGCTACATGGGAATTTTTGGAACTAATAATATCCAAAATTTCTTTCGCCATTCCGCAAGCGCGAGACATCACGCACCAATGATTCGGGGCGTCATTCTCCTCGTGAAAACCAAGAATGACGGCGTCACCTTCAATAAACACCTTGTCGACACCGTCAATTTCCAGACGCTCGTTGATCGGATCAAAAAAGCGCAAACTAAAATAGGAGGCTGAGTTGAGTTTTTGATTCAGCAATCAACCCAGTACACCGGCAGCAGAAAGGTGGCGCTCAATGAAGGTGTGCATTTTGAAGGTACTTTGCGAAACCGATTACTACTTCAAGGCCAGTGCCATAACGCCTATCTCTGCAGTCTAATTCCAGATATGTTGCCCATTGAATAATCTTTGTACTCTTTTTAATGCAGTCTCTTTAAGGCATTCTGTAGAAAGCGCGTCCACAAGCCAAAAAAAGGAAATCATGATGAGCGAAAACCAAATCAAAACGAATATGCAGGCGATTCTGGATAGGCAGAAACAAGACTACCTTCGAGAAGGCGCCGTCAGCGCTGAAACTCGCATTGATCGGCTAGATCGCTCTATTAATCTGCTCAAAAAGTACGGCTCAGAATTGTGTGACGCGATGGCCGCAGATTTTGGGCATCGATCTATTCAACAATCCAAACTCACAGACATTGATGGTTCCATTGGGCCGCTGGAACACGCCAAGAAGAATGTTGTTAAGTGGATGCGCCCGGAAAAACGCAAATCCATGTTTCCCCTCGGGCTACTCGGTTCAAAGTCTCGGGTTGCATACCAGCCTCTCGGTGTGATTGGCTGCATCTCGCCCTGGAACTTCCCAGTACAGTTAACCTTCGCACCTCTGGCAGGTATTTTCGCTGCAGGCAATCGCACCATGATTAAGCCATCAGAGTTCACCCCAGAAACCTCTGCACTTATGGCCAAAATGTTCGCCGAAGCCTACAGCGAAGAAGAAGTCGCAGTCATGACCGGTGGGCCTGAGGTTGGCAGCGCATTTAGCACCTTACCTTTCGACCATCTTTTATTTACCGGTGCCACTTCAATCGCGCGTCACGTGATGCGTGCCGCAGCTGAAAACCTCGTACCGGTCACCCTCGAACTCGGTGGCAAGTCACCGGTGATTATTGGTGAAAACGCTGATATGGAGCTGACGGCGGCGAACGTCATGGCTGGTAAAACCATGAATGCCGGTCAGATTTGTCTCGCCCCCGACTATGTGTTTGTTGCAGAAAGTCGCGCCGACGATTTTGTTGCTGCCGCACAAGCGTCGGTAAAAAAAATGTACAAGGATATCAAGGACAACCCCGACTACACCTCTATTGTGAATGAGCGTCATTTTGAACGACTCAACGGCTATATCGACGATGCCAAAGAAAAAGGTGCTGTGGTCATTGAAATCAACCCGGCGAGTGAAGATTTTAGCCAACAGCAACATCATCGAATTCCACCCACTTTGATTATGGACCCAACCGATGACATGAAAGTCATGCAGGAAGAAATATTCGGTCCAGTTCTTCCGATTAAACGCTACAAACATATCGACGAGACAATTCAATATGTTAATGAGCACCCAAGGCCTCTGGGGCTCTACTACTTTGGACAAAACGCAGCGGAAGAAGAAAAGGTGCTGACCCATACCACCTCCGGGGGTGTGACCGTGAACGATGTCGTTATGCATGTCGCCCAAGAAGATTTGCCCTTCGGTGGGGTTGGGCCCAGTGGTATGGGCTCATACCACGGCTATGACGGATTCAAAACCTTCAGCCATGCAAAAGCGATCTTCTCCCAGTCAAAAACTGTATCTAAGCTAGCCGCTGCTATGCGTCCCCCCTATAAGAAAGCCTCATAAGCTTGCCGCACCCCTTTCAGTAAGAAAGCAAAAAGCCCCTCGCCATGCAGTGCAGCGAGGGGCTTTTTAGTTTTCAATCGTTGAATCTTCTAGTAAAAGTTCAACACTTTTCTATTAGCAGAACCTAGATACGAAATAGCTCTAAGAATTTGCAGGCATCAAAAATGAAACCGAATTATTCTGGCCGTTAAAAAGGTATAAACCGCTCTCGTTACCTGCACTAATGACATCTATTAGTGCATCGTCACCCCGGCGAGAATAGTTCAATATCTCGACTCTTTTGCCTTTAAACGCATTTGCCAGGCCTCGAAGACGCCCCACTTCTGGGTGAGTCTTGTCGAAGAATTGAGCTGTAGTAGTTCCAACGGGATTAACGCCAACAACGTCACGATCGGAAGTGTAAATAAGATCCTTTGCTCTAAGGTCCAATTGTTCATGTTCGTATAGCACCCTAATATCACCTGTTTCGAGCTGCACGTGGAATAGCCCCACAGTGTTGTACTGAGAGTTACCGAGGAAATAGACGCCTTTATTTTCCGCATCAAATCCAACAACAGGATTGGTCTTGCGTTGTTTTTCAATGGCAACCGGGGCAGCAAAGTCATACTCGACCCATTCATCGATATTGTAATCGCGTTTCGAGAGTTTCAAATTATTATCGCGATCTACCGTATAGGCTAACCGCAACTCTCCATCATTGTCAGCGACAAAACCACCTGCGGGATATGGGCTGCGGTAACCATTCTCCAAACGCGTGTCCTTAAGATTGGTACCCGTAGACTGACGATAGCGTTTGTATATGTCCAGGTTATAGGCAACAGGACGAGAGAGATCGAGATCAACATTTCGGCGGTTACGGATATCAGATCGAATCACGCGAATTTCTTTATCATCAGGAGAATAGGCATCTAGAAATTCATAGTTGGCCGAATCACCAGCACCAAAACCGGCAACGGCAAACTTTCTGGTGTTATCCACATTCAGGGCATAGAGTTCGCCCGTCAGAAGCGGATAATCGATAATACTATTTCGAAGAGACAAGTTCACAATCACACGCTCACTGTTCGCCCACCAGAAGCGTAAGATATCTTGCTGACTTTCGGTACCGAGGGCTGCAACAGCCTTCATCGTGTCCAATTGGAAAATCAACAAGCTCGCCTTTCCACCTTGGCGACTGAGAACAGCGAGGTGCTTGCCATCAGGAGACAGATTTGCTTGTTCATAAGCTCGCTGGGCGTTAAACATATCGCTGGTTGTGGTGTAGTCCGCCTGAGCGTACGCCACGTTGAGAGCCAGCAGACTACTGATTATCCCCAGTAGTAATGTCTTTAACCCTTTGTTGATATTCATCGTCCCGTTCTCCTTTCAAACTGACTTTTAAAACTGGCTTTCACGATAAGACGCGGCTTGCCTTAAATTAGTTTGAAACTTTGAAGCAATTAGATGAAAAAATATAAAAATTTCGCTAAAGCGAATTTAGCCTGAGACAAAGCGCAGGTAGGTCAGCATTGTGGGTCTGCTCCTTTCAGCTCCAAAAATCGATCAATTCTACCCCCGGGCTAGAGAATTCAGGGGCCAGGGTCTGAACGTTGCTTGGATTCACGGGCAGCATAGCCGAATATGCCTTTTGCCATTAGCGAGGTTTCCTGAGTACGCCTTGCAGCATAAACTTCCGCTCGAATCCCTTGAATATGATGATTTTCGGGTTCCGCTAAAGCAGCCATTTCGATTAAGTGACAAGCTGTACGAAATTCATTCACATCAACCAGTTCCTGGGCTCGGGTAGCCAATACGAGCGCTCCCCCACTTAAACGGCAAATTTCAGCTGCCAGTTCGCTTTCCTTAGCAGGTTTCAGATTCGCAGGGTTGCCGTCATACCAACCGCCGTAAAGCCGCCAAATATTATTCACGACAAATTCTGGCTCATCGTAAAGGGGCTGAAGGTATGGCTTCGCCAACAGGGTTGGGTCAACGCTGACCGCGTGCACAATATCGTTTAACCTTGCGCCCTCATTCATTAAGACCAGTGTATCCTTGACGAGGGCCTCCAGAGCCGTCGCAACATCTTCCAACACCATTTTAATTTGGGCTGCACCGCGAATCGGTAAACCGTGGGCAGGAAGAAACATCTCTGCACCCTGGGCTGCCATCGCGCGCATTGCTGCTGCCCACTCAAGGGGAAAGCGTTGAACTTTCTGAGGATTGCCTGCATTTGGAAAGTTCCAAATGAAAAAATCACCAGCACAAATCGCTTTGTGTTTTGGTACCCATGCCCAGGTGTGGTCATCGGTTTCACCAATCGCGTGATGAAGTTGAATATCTAAACCGCCAACATTCATCGACATCTCGTCTCTGTATGTTTCATCAGGTCTTGCAACATCTGTCGGTAAGAATCTATTTTGCTTGCCCGGGCCAAATCCAGCAGCCGGCCCAAATTGTCGAGCGTTAATCACCGTATTATAACCGTTAGTCAGGTCATAGCGGTCAAACCTGGCTGGTACATTTTCATGACAAACAACATTCGGCTTTTTTCTTCCCGCATCCAATTCGGCCGCAACAAATGCACCACTGCCGCCTACATGATCAACATGCCCATGGGTATAAACCAGAGAATGAAAAGATTCAGGGGACCAGCCACGAATTGCATCGACAACTGGTTTTCCACCCTGAACACTACTGGTATCAAACACCACCAACCCTTCATCAGTGTTAAACACGATGGAGTGGGAAAAGGCTTCAACCATGGCAACATCATTGTCGAGCTCTGAGAGCTTATGGTTAATGCGATTAAAGGGACCATTAGCCACACCCTCACTCAAGATCTTGTCTGATATTGCGAATAGGTCAGCCACAGTAATCCCCTCTTTTAGTGACGTACAATTTTAGTGATGTATGGTCTTAGCCACGCTTAGCGCCCTGTAAACTTCGGCTTTCTTCGCTCCAAAAATGCACTCACGCCTTCCTGGAAGTCCTCACTATTGAACATCCCATTCAAATGTACCATGAGTTGGTCAACGGAAGTGTCATAGGACTGCTCAAGACCCATGCGCATCATGCGCTTGGTGGTTTGCACTGCAAGAGGAGCATTGTCGGCAATATCCTGGGCCCATTCCATCGCCGTTTCCATTAACTTGTCGTCTGGCACCACGGTATTCACAAGGCCTATTTCAAGACACTCTTGCGCCCCGACAACTCGGCCCCGATAGTAAAGTTCACTGGCCTTCGCCCAACCAATGAGGCGCGGCAATAACCAGGTGCCACCACTTTCAGGCACGACGTTTCTCTTCGCAGTAACTGCCGCCATCTTGCCCGATTCCCCTGAAATACGGATATCACAGAGTAAGGTAATATCCATACCATACCCGGCTGCCGCACCATTTAAGGCACATACAACGGGCGTATCCATATTCCACATCACGGTAATCGGCGCATTGCGAATACTGAATAGCTGTTTGGGTCTATTACTGCCTTTAGACGCACCACTTCCAATACCGCCCTTACCAACCTCGACCAGATCAAGGCCCGCGCAAAAGCCACGCCCCGCACCCGTCAAAATAACGCAACGGATATCTGGATCTTCGTCCGCCTCAATCATTTTCTTCGACAACTCTTGCAACATATCGCCACTGATCGCATTGAGCCGTTCTGGACGGTTCAACGTCATAATCGCAATATGGTCCTTTGTCTCAATAAGTAGTTCGTCAGTGCTGGATTTACTAAGTGCCATTGGCAGCCTCCTTTAAGTGAGTAGTAGGTATTTCAGGTTCTAAATTACTTTGCCCTTCGTCCTGCAAGAACGCTCGGACATCTTGGACGATCTTCGATTGTGAGCGATGAAGTCGTGAAAAAGCGAGGATAATCTCAACATGACCGACACTGGCATACACTTCCC
Source organism: Candidatus Azotimanducaceae bacterium (assembly GCA_047625245.1). Classification (GTDB taxonomy): domain Bacteria; phylum Pseudomonadota; class Gammaproteobacteria; order Pseudomonadales; family Azotimanducaceae; genus JAHRVQ01. The sequence goes on along the minus strand of JBLHQQ010000023.1, from coordinate 4,989 downwards.
GCTCGGCTACACCGCCGGCGTCCTGTTGTTTTTCCATCAAACTTTTCGAATGGCCTCGACGGACTCTGGTGTCCGTCTCGCCATGAAGCAGATACAACGATGGTCCATCAGCTCGAACATAATTGACAGCTTGGGATTGGGGATAGGTATTTTCGGGACCAAATAAATCCCAATGATCATCTTCGGTAAACGGATAAAAATCGTAAGGACCTGCGAGACCAACAAAACCTGCGATTCGTTCTCGATGTTGATCCGACAAAATTGACTCATCGAGACTGAGTAATGCCCCAAGCTGCGCCCCTGCAGAATGGCCCATGATATATAGCGGTTGATCTGTTGGAGTGATTTCACAAGCATGAGCAAAAGCGTTAGCCGCATCTTGCCTGATCTCATTGAAACGGACCAAAGGATAAAGCCGATAATCAGGAATGATGACGTTATAGCCCGACAAAAGGAGTGTATCGGCAACAAAGCGATAGTCCTCCTTCCTGCCACTACGCCAGCCTCCCCCGTACAAGAAGAACACTGTTGGGCGGGACCGATGGTCAGCAAGCAGGTAGTGATCTAGACTCTGCCGCCTCGCCTCTCCATATGGCACATCCCGCTTCAACTCGATCGGCGTTGATCGAGCAATTCGGTTAATAAACCAAAGCCCACTTTGCTGATAGATTTGAGTGATGAGTTCTTTTAGTTTCAATGGCTTAACGCTTAGTATTCCAGTAAAATGACCGCCTTAGCGGCGTCGTGAAACACTGACGTTAAACAGCTATCCCGAAAATCACAAGCATAAGCAACGGGACTCTGCGCGGATTGGCCTTTTAATTCTACGATGGACTCCTTGTGACACACTTTTTGAAGCACAGAATTACGACAATTCTTGTTCCTGTCCTATATATGCTTTGCGCCATTTTTTCGACAGCAGCATCTGCATCCGACCTGCCGGCCTTCACGATCCATAGAGCAGATGAAAACATCTCTATCAAGATCGACGGCAATCTGGATGAGACTGTCTGGTCAGAGCGTCTAAGCCGAGGCAAGATGGTTGTCATCGAACCCGACACACTAGAAACACCAGCCGAAGAAACTGAGAGTTACTTTTTTTACACCGATGAGGGACTCTACGTTGGTGTCGTCAATCATCAAAAACCAGAAACCCTACTGGCACGCCTCAGCTCGAGAGATCAATTTATTAAAAGAGATGGTGTATCTCTGACCCTGGACCCCAGCGGCGAAGGCTTGTACGGCTACTGGTTCAGCGTCAATCTCGGCGGCACACTGCAGGATGGTACCGTCATTCCTGAACGACAGTTCAGCAACCAGTGGGACGGTGCCTGGTACGGTGCAGCCACGGAAACTGAGACAGGCTGGACGGCGGAAATGTTTATCCCCTGGTCAATCATGACTATGCCTGAAATTGATACCAAGACCAGAAAGATGGGTTACTACCTATCACGGTCGATGGCTGAACTAGGTGAACGCTGGTCCTATCCAGGTTTACCGCGTACTAAAAGCACGTTTATGTCGTCGCTTCAACCGATAGAGTTTGAGAACGTCACGCCAAAGAAACAGCTGACTTTCTACCCCTATGCGTCTTCTGCCTACGACCGAAATAGCGACCACCCTGACGCCTTCAAAGGTGGCTTCGATATTTTCTGGCGGCCTCTCAGTAATTTGCAACTAACCGCTACGGTTAATCCAGACTTTGGCAACGTCGAGTCCGACAACGTCGTGGTTAACCTGTCATCTTTTGAAACCTTTTTCCCGGAGAAGCGTGCCTTTTTCTTAGAAGGTCAGGAAATATTTAACACCGGGCCTCGGGCCCGGGAACAGAGGGGTGGAGGCACTCCGACATCCCTGATCTATACACGAAGAATCGGCGCGCCACCCAAGGACACAGGCATTCCCGGCCTCGATCTCACAGCAGTTGAGGAAAACCAACCGAGCGAGCTATTCGGTGCGGCCAAGGTGACCGGTCAGAATGGTAACTGGCGTTACGGTGTGATTAGTGCATTTGAGGAAGACACAAAATTAAATGGAACGTTGGGTGGCGCACCATTTAAAGTCACTCAGGATGGCCGTGACTTCGCTGCAGGCCGATTGTTGTACGAAGACACCAGTACTGGCGCTCGAAGATCTATCGGCTGGCTCACCACCCACGTTGCTCACCCTCAGAGTGATGCTACCGTCCATGGAATCGACACACATTATCTTAGCCAGGATGGACGTTGGAAAGCAGATGCACAACTGATCGCCTCTGACGTTGACGATGTGACCGGTCAGGGCGGTTTTATCGATATGACCTACACACCCCAACGAGGCAGAAAGCACAGCCTCGCCATCGACTATTTTGATGACAAACTCGATATCAATGATTTCGGTTTCTTCCGCCGAAACGATGCCAAGGGTGCCCGCTACAGCTACCAACGAAACGACAGCAATATTGCTGGGCTACAGGAGCGTGTCAGCAAAATTAGAATTGTCGAAGAATATAACGGCGATAATCAACGTACCCGTTCGGGGCTGTTTACCAACCAAGAGCTTACTTTCGATTCAAACAATAGTGTATTTTACGAACTCAATTACTTCCCCAAACGATGGGAAGATCGGGATAGTGGAGGTAACGGTGATTATCGAGTGCAAGGCCGTTTGCAGACCGGTTTCTTAATCAAGACCGATGACTCGCGGCCCTTGAGCATGGGCTTTGGGACTTTTTATAGCGGTGAACATACTGGTGGCCGCACATTGAAGTACATTGTTGAATCTTCCTGGAGACCAAACGATCGCTTCTCGCTGCTTGCTAAGGTCAGCTATGAAGATAAGGAAAGTTGGATCGTACATCAGACTGGTCGAGAGTTTGGCGCCTACGATGCTGAATTCTGGCGACCCAAGATCGAAATGGATTTTTTTCTTTCAGCCCGCCAACAATTCCGCATAACCGCGCAATGGGCAGGTATAAGAGCTAATGAAAGTGAGCGCTTATCCGTTCCCCTGGGAGACGGTTCACTGCTTCCAGTAAACCTCGCAGCAGGTGCTGGGAGCAAAGACTTCTCCATTAGCCGTGTGACTTTCCAGGCACGATACCGCTGGGAGCTGGCACCCCTGTCTGACCTCTTTATCGTTTACACCCGAGGTTCAGACGTACCCAGCATGCCGGGAGATGATTTCGGAGAGCTACTCAGTGAAGCTTGGACCGATGCATTGATCGACGTGTTCGTCATTAAACTACGCTACCGATTAGGCAGTTAATTATGCAACCAATTAAACTTGTCGCGCTGGATCTCGACGGCACCCTCGCAATCGAGAATCATCAGGTGCTACCGGCAACCAAGGCTGCACTTCACGGCCTGATGGACGACGGTGTGGAGGTTGTGATTGCAACCGGCAGGCGCTATCGATCGGCTCGTTATGTAATCGATAATCTAGGCCTAGATGCCTACTGTGTTTGTAACGGCGGCGCTCTGGTTAAAGACCACAGCCAACAAACCTTAAACAGCACACCCTTCGCGGCAAATGAATACCAACAGATCGTCGAGTACGCAAGGCAGTGCGGGATTGCCCTTTCTGCCCAACGAGATGCTCATCATTTAGGCGGCGCAGATTTCGTTATGGATGATGCTGTTACTTGGAACCCAGTGAATGAGCGCTACTTTTCTGACAATGCCAAATTCAGCCAGAAATCCGATCTACTCAGTCAGCCAGATCAATACCTGGTGTTCGGCGCCTACGATTCCGAAGAGAAACTCAAACATTTCGCTGCTTTGCTCAAGGATAACTGCGATCACGTCAATATCGTTCTAGTCGCACTGACGGATATTGATTACTTTTATTGTGAAGTCGCCTTAGCGATTGTCGACAAATGGCACGGCCTTTCAACCCTAATGACTCATTTCTCACTGAACGACCAGAACATCTGCGCCGTTGGAGATGAGATGAATGACCTGGCCATGATTCAGATGGCTGCCCATGGCATCTCGATGGCCAATGGGCACCCTGAACTACAGGCCGTTGCGAACTACGTTTGCGGCCACAATTCTACAGATGGTTTACTCGATGCTGTCCGCTATATCAGAGAGCATAACGAGCAGTATGGCACCTGACCTCTCAGTACCAGGTCTCTGGGTTTTTGGTTATGGGTCTCTGATTTTTCGTGCTGACTTTCCTTTCATTGAGCAGCAACCGGCAACCATAAATCATTGGGCAAGACGATTCTGGCAGGGCTCAACTGACCATCGAGGCACTCTAGAAGCACCAGGCCGAGTGGTCACCTTGGTACATTCGCCCGAAGACACCTGCTGGGGTATGGCCTACTTAATCGCAGGTGAAGAGGTCAACCAGGTCCTCGATCACCTCGATTATCGCGAGAAAGGTGGCTACGAAAGACTGGAAGTACCAATGTCTATCGACGGTCATGAGAGCACTACTGGGCTGACGTATCTGGCAGCACAAGACAATGAAAACTATCTAGGTCATGACGACACCTATTCCATGGCCCGCCAAATTAGCCAATCGATTGGTCCAAGTGGCCCAAACCGGGAGTATTTACTTCAACTGGAGGCAAGTCTTAAACAGCACCACGTCACCGACTGCCACGTGTTTGAGCTGGCAGATGAGTTGCGGGCCTATGAATCTAACCTTCAGGACTAAAATTGCTTTCTGACCATCAAGCACATACATTAGCTCGAAACCAACAAGATCAAACGCCATGAACACCATCCCCGCCCTCGAAGCGCACCAGGCAGAACTGACGAAACTCCGCCGCGATATCCATCAACATCCGGAACTCGCCTTTGAAGAGCATCGCACCGCTCGAATCGTAGCCGAAACTCTCGAGGCACTTGGGATTGAGGTCGAAACCGGCATCGCCGGCACAGGGGTGGTGGGTTCCATTCAGAAAGGCCGAGGAAATAGGGCTATCGGTCTACGAGCGGACCTCGATGCACTACCTATTCACGAAGCCAATGACTTTGCCCACGCCTCAAAAATTCCTGG
>JBLHQQ010000022.1:0-17846 GCA_047625245.1 Candidatus Azotimanducaceae bacterium | reverse complement strand
TAGGCTGATAGATCCCGTACGTTATGTGTTGATCATTGGCATCATCACCTATTTTGCCAGTAGCTTTGTTCGTGAGTGTGAAAAGGGTTTTATCCATAGCGGCGCTGATATTACAACTGCAACCGCCATCAGCAAGTTAATGCGGATATCGATTTTCATTACGGCCGCACTATCGGTGCTCCAAACCCTCGGCGTGAGTATCCAAGGCCTTCTGGCTTTTGGCGGGGTAGGGGGTATCGCGGTTGGTTTTGCGGCAAAAGATCTTTTATCGAATTTTTTCGGCGGATTAATGATTTACCTCGACAGGCCGTTTGCCGTTGGAGATTGGGTTCGCAGTCCCGATCGAGATATTGAGGGTACCGTCGAGAATATTGGGTGGCGTCTTACAGTCATCCGTACTTTTCAACAGCGCCCGCTGTATGTGCCCAACTCAGTGTTCGCGAGCATCGCCTTAGAAAACCCTTCTCGTATGCATAACCGTCGAATTTTCGAAACGATTGGTGTGCGTTACGACGATGCTGATCGGGTGCGGGGGATTATCGAGGAGGTCAAAAGTTATTTACAAAATAATGAAGAAATAGAGCAGGAGAGAACTCTTATCGTCAATTTCAACAGTTTTGGTCCGTCCTCGCTGGACTTTTTTATCTACTGTTTCACCAAGACAACTAACTGGGTGGAATTTCATGGCGTCAAACAATCTGTGCTTCTGACCATTCACGACATCATCACAGCCCATGGTGCTGAGGTCGCATTTCCGACAACAACGGTGCATCTGGCGGGAGTAGAATCCGAGGTGAATCACTGATGGGTACGGATGTTGAACAGTTGTTTTCGGAGAGTGAGATTGCCGCTGCGGTCCAGTCTATTGCAGCGAAACTGAACGAGCAGTGTGAAGGTGAGTGGCTGGCCGTTTGCGTCCTAACCGGGGGTTTGTTTTTTTCGGCTGATCTGACCCGCCTCTTATCATTTCCGGTTCAAATGGAATCTTTGAAAGTTACCCGTTATCACAATACACAGCGAGGAGATAAACTGGTCTGGCATCTAAAGCCCAAGTCTGACCTGCGGAACAAGCAAGTACTATTGATTGATGATATTTTTGATGAGGGCAAGACTCTTGATGCATTGTACCAATATTGCTTGGAAGCAGGCGCTGAAAAGGTTAAGACAGCGATCCTACTCGACAAGCAGCACGATAGAAAAATGGTAGACTATCGGCCGGATGTGATTGGGCTTAATTGCCCCGACAAGTACGTATTTGGCTATGGTATGGACATGGAAGGTCAATTTCGCAATTGGCCCGGTATTTACATTTTAGCAGAATCGGCCTGATTAACGCAGGCTGCTGGTAATGGTCTAAAATTGATGCTTTAGGCTAATAATCAACAAACAGGATTTCTTATGTCAAGTTTACTGTTCTACGATAAACCCGTTGCACTCAATAAGTCAGAGCATAAAAATCTTAAGTTAAAAACATCTGATGCAAACTTCACGTTTGCCAAAGATACAAATTCGGTCATTCTGGCCGGTGTTGAGTTTACTGAGGCCGCCAAGGAATACCCGATTGTATTTGCTCAGGCCGGGGAGAGCCTAGTGCCCGTGGCCTTAGTAGGACTTCGCAACGAAGAGAACCTGTTTGTCGATGCCAAGGGTCAGTGGGACGCAAAGTACATCCCGGCGTTCGTTCGCCGTTATCCATTCGTGCTTGCCGAGACTGGAGAAGAAGGTCAGCGAATGGTATGTATTGATGAAACGTTTGCTGGTTTTGGCGAGAAAGATGGTGAAGCACTTTTTGATAACGAAGAGCCTACGCCTGTATTAAAGCAGGCAATCGACTTTCTGGAAGAATACCAACTTCAATATGTTCGCACCGAGCGGTTTATTGCCCGGCTCAAAGAATTGGACCTGTTGATGACATTGAATGCCAAGGTTGATATGGCCGATGGTCAGCAGTTTGCGTTAACAGGCCTGATGGCTGTTGATGAAAAGAAGTTACTGGAGCTTGAAGATGCCAAAGCCCTTGAGTTTTTCAAATCTGGAGAGCTAGCCTGGGTATATTGTCACCTGATGTCTCTGGGTAATATGGCTCGAATGATCGACCGAATTGCGAAACCAAGCGGCAATCCAGAGCCAAGGGCTAAAACCAAAGCCAAGAAAGGCTAGTTCATAGCGCGGTATTATCGGTGGCACCGGTCTCGGAAATTTCACTTCACTGCAATGTGTTGAGTCTGTACTGGTCGATACCCCATACGGCTCCGCCTTTCTTGAGCGCCGGCTGTTTGGGGATCAACGTGTGGCCTTTAGGCCCCTCCGGTTGTGCGAATGGGCAGAAACGCTGCGTCTTAATTTTGATGGCTGAAGAACTATCTGCATGGCGACGATGCCAGAAGCAGCCCTCGCTCGAGAAGCCGATCATGTTTATGCGGGTTTGTCTGTTGTCGTATTACGTGGCGTCGTTGATGCTCGCCCGCCCTAGTTTCTCCTTAGTTCCTCTTTAATTAGAGACAGGCCCTTCGAATTTTTCGAGTCTAATCAGAATGCCGAAGTGCGGGTGATCAATAAAGTGCAGCGTCGAGCTGCGCATTCTTCTGGATTGTTTTAATTGATGGGAATGTACCTTTAGGTTTTGGCCGCGGGTTGCTTCCCAATCAGCGACTTCTGGGTATCTATTTCTGAGTTCCGGTGGGAGCAAATTGGCGGACGTAGACAGGGGTGCATCACCAGTCTGGTAGAGGGGCATGAACTCTGTATACCAGAGATCCGTATCGACATGTAAGAAACGCGACCGACTTATGGTAATAGTGCCATCCAATTGATACATCTCATCATAGTGATGACCAGCCTGGACGAGCACTGGAAACGCATCGGCTTCACTCTCAACCGGTTGTAACCAGGCGTGATGGTAAAGGCGCTGATAGAGAGAGGAGCGGCTAATTGAGCGAGCAAGACTGTTGAGTACGCGTTGATCTTTAGCGAGGGGCTTGAAGGGGTGAGGGGCATTGGAAACAAACAGTTGCCCGTAGTCGACCTCCTCAGTCTCCGCACCGCTCTCTGAATCGAAGGCGGCGTCAGAAGTTTCTGCGGTTTTGGGTAGCTTAAATCGGTTTCGGCTTTCAAACATAAAGTCATCATTTGACGCAGCACCAGGGTCTTCAATTTGAGTCTCACTAAACAGGGCCAGGTATGCTTCTGTGTCTTGCATTTGTTCGAGTGAGAAGAGGGTTGGATTCGAATTCACACTTACCATGCGTGCCGGATATTGTAGGGGTGCTAGAGGCCAAACCTCATCAGATGCCGCGGGATTCTTATTGGCAAAAACAATGACTTCAACCTGATACCAATCTGAATAGTCCTGCTCAATCAGATAGCCCTGAGCGGATGCAGAGCCCTGAGCGGATGCAGAGCCCTGAGCGGATGCAGAGCCCTGAGCGGATGCAGAGCCCTCAACCAATCCATCTTCCTGAGCCAACAAATTGTGACAATACAGGCCTAACAGAAAAATGCTCAGGCAGTTTCTAACTTGTATTGGCAAGTACTTTCTCCTCTAGTCGTTCAAGCAGCCTCTCGACTCTTTTGAATCTGGTCTCGGGCTTCTCCATATCTTCTTCAAACGATAGTTGATTTGCTGTGGGAAGGCGATAGCGATGAGGTTCGGATTGGACCAGCTGGACAATGCTGAATGGGTCGACCGGCGTATCTTGACCAAATTCAAATCGGCCACTTTTCTCGCCGACATCTACCTTCTTTATACCGAGAGACTCTGCTCGAAGTTTGAGTGCGGTAATTCGAAATAATGTTTTGGTTGATTCGGGCAGTAGGCCAAACCGATCAATCATTTCGACCTGCAGTTCGCGCAATTCTTCAGTGTTGCAAGCGTTAGATATTCTCTTGTACAGCACGAGGCGGCCGTGAACATCAGGCAGATAACTTTCGGGAATCAGGGCCGGTAGTCTCAGGTTAACCTCGGTTCCATCATCGAGTGGACGATCTAAATTGGGTGTTTTTCCATCTTTGATTGCCTTGACCGCCCGGTCCAACATTTCCATGAACAGGGAGTAACCAATAGTTTGCATATTGCCAGTTTGTTCATCACCCAGCAGTTCACCAGCACCACGAATTTCCAGGTCGTGACTGGCGAGTATGAAGCCAGAGCCCAGATCTTCAGCTTCACTGATCGCATCCAGGCGCTTACTTGCATCGGCACTAACTGCCTTGGGATGGGGTGTCAGTAAGTATGCATAGGCTTGATGGTGAGACCTGCCTACGCGGCCTCGTAATTGGTGAATTTGTGCCAGACCAAACTTGTCGGCCCGGTCCATGATGATGGTGTTCGCGTTAGGTATGTCGATCCCGGTTTCGATAATAGTAGAGCAAACCAGAACATTGGCGCGCTTGTGGTAGAAGTCTGACATCACCTGCTCGAGCTCTCGTTCGCGCATCTGCCCGTGGCCGATAGCAACTTTTGCATTCGGGACAATCTGGCGGAGCTTTTCTGCGGTATTCTCGATGGTTTTGACTTCATTGTGCAGATAGTAGACCTGACCTCCGCGATTGAGTTCGCGCTGAATTGCTTCCTTGACGAGCCCATCGTTACGCTGCCGAACGAATGTCTTGATCGACAAGCGTTTGGCCGGAGGCGTGGCGATGATCGTGAGGTCTCGCATGCCGGACATCGCCATGTTAAGAGTGCGCGGGATGGGTGTCGCTGTCATGGTGAGAATGTCAACTTCAGCGCGCATGGATTTGAGCTTTTCTTTCTGTCGTACCCCGAACCGGTGCTCTTCATCGATAACGAGTAAGCCAAGGTCTTTAAATTTAATACCATCCTGAATCAGTGCATGGGTACCGATGACAATGTCGACGGTGCCGGCCTCAAGTTTTTCGATAACGAGCTTCTGTTCTTTTTTTGTTCTGAAGCGAGAAATGGATTCCACATTAACCGACAATTCCGCGAATCGATCCCTGAAGGTTTCTGCGTGCTGCTGTGCTAACAAGGTGGTGGGTACCAATACAGCGACCTGTTTACCGGCATTTACCGCAAGAAAGGCCGCTCGCATTGCGACTTCTGTTTTGCCAAAACCCACGTCGCCGCATACCAGATGGTCCATGGCTCTTGGCTGGGTCATATCACTGATCACCCTCTCGATCGCATTTTGTTGATCAGGGGTTTCCTCGAACGGAAAGGCGGCTGCGAATTTATAGTAGTCCTCGTCGGGAGCTGGAAAGGCAAAGCCCGGCTTTGCCTCACGGCGAGCGTAGATGTTGAGCAGCTCCGCTGCGACATCGCGGACTTGCTCTGCGGCTTTGCGTTTGGCTTTCTCCCAGGTCTCACTACCAAGCCTATGCAATGGCGCTATGGTTTCATCGGTACCTGCATATCGTGAAATGAGGTGAAGGGATGAAACTGGTACATAAAGTTTGGCCTCGTCCAGGTAAGCGAGGGTTAAAAACTCTGTCTTTTGACCATCAATGTCAAGCGTTTCAAGCCCCAGGTATCGGCCAACGCCGTGATCGATATGCACAACGGGAGAACCAATATTAAGTTCCGTTAAACTCTTGATGACCAGTTCAGCGACATTATCTTTTTGTTTTGCTCGTCGCCGCTGCTGCAACACATGGTCGCCAAATAACTGCTGTTCAGTAATAAAAAGTATTGACCCGGGCAGGTAAAAACCGCGTTCCAAAGGGCTGACCGTGACGACAATGCGCGCTTCACTATTAAGTGAATCGAGCCAGGAATCTTCATATTCGGGTTCAATGTGGTGTTTTCGCAACAGCTCGTCCACAACTTCGCGACGGCCATTGGATTCGGCAACGATGACCAGCTTTGTGTCGTTGCTTGCTAAAAATTTCGACAGGTTGCTTAAGGGATTTTGCAGTCGCTCATTGACGCTAAGGTCTGGTAATTCAGCGAAGGGAAAGTTGTCACCTTTGCTGGAGCTTGCTCTCGCCTGAACTGTTTGTATCTGAACTCTTGGTCTCAGATTGCAGGCGGAAAATATTTCGTCCAATGGTAACAAAAATTCCGACGGGCTAACGATGGGGCGTTGAATATCATAGCGAAGACTCTCATATCTCGATTCTGCGCTCTGCCAGTTCTCCCTGACATCATCATCAATGTCGGAGGTCAAAATTAGCGTGTCATCGGGCAAATAATCGAACAGAGTTTCAAGTTGATCAAAAAAGAGTGGCAGATAGTATTCGATGCCAGGTGGAGATGTTCCTTGGGAAACATCCTGGTAGACCTGGCAGTTTCTTGGGTCGCCCTGAAAGTGCTGGTGCCATCGGTCTTGAAACCTATTGATGGCGTCATCGGTTAATGGAAATTCACGTGCGGAAAGCAAACGAATGGACTCTACCTGCTCGATTGAACGTTGGGTTTCGGGATCAAAAATTCGAATCGTGTCGATTTCACGATCGAACAAATCGATGCGAAATGGATGATCAACCCCCATTGGAAAAATATCCATGATGGCACCACGAACTGCAAATTCACCATGCTCGAATACAGTATCTACACATCGATAGGCAGAAGCTGTCAATTTTCGGCGCATCGATTCAATGTCAAATTCCTCTCCTTTATTCAACACAAAACTGCTGCCCAGCGTGAAGGATCTCGGTGCTAGTTTTTGCATCAAGGTGCTTGCAGGAACAACTAGAATGCCCCTTTTCATGGCGGGAAGTTCATTCAATATTGCCAGCCGATCAGAAACAATATCCTGATGGGGCGAAAAGCTATCGTAGACCAATGTTTCCCAATCAGGGAATAGCAGGACAGGTACGGTTTTGGGTAGAAAGAATTCCAACTCTCTACTGACACTTTCTGCAGTTTGACTGTCGCGAACGACGATCATCATAAAGGTGTCTCTATTGTTCATGGCGTCTGCCACAACGAGACTCAAGGCTGCTTGATCAAGATTGCCCCAATGGCGACGGTTACCCGCGGCGTCTGGAATCTGATAAACGCCCAATGGTAAGGTGCTGACCATTGAAGGTCCTTTTTTGGGGTCTGAGAAGGGGTAAGAAGGTTACTCAACCATAGGAATAAAACAAGTGCGGCGGACTGGAGTTATTGATTGAGTATTCGGCTGCTTTTAGTGGGTGTTATCTTCCTCATTGGCATGGTGACTGGCTGGTATCTTCGAGATCAGCGAGTTGAGCCGCGACTTGCAGCGGACCTCCCTGGCAAGTCGCAGCAAGATTCAGCTGAAGCTTCGGCCAAAATGGTGCGTGAACGACCTTCCGAGTTTCAGCGCTCCCTACAACAATTTCGAAGGCTTTTAGGATCCGAGCGTTATGAGCAGGCTTTCGAACGCCTGCTCGACATTTCCTATTTTCCAGTCGGGCCAGTTGAACAGGATGAGTTTCGCCGCCAGCTAGCGGAATTCGTCGATATCTATACACGGGCTCTGATTGCTATCAACCAGTTTGAAGAAGTTGATGCCTTCTATGAGCGATTGACCCTGTCGCTGCCCCAGTATGCTGAGTATCAGCTCCGACTCGGTAAATTGCGTATTCAAATGGGCAATGGTGATGCTGCTTTGGCTCCACTTGCACAAATCAGTAACCATGAGCGTTATGGTGCTGAGGCGAGGGAATTGATCAATCAGGTAGAGCGAAACGCTGCTGCTGACATTTTTTTCGAGAGCTTGCCATTATCCGGTGGCGATGGTCAGTTTATCGTCGAAGCGATGATTGATGGTCACTATCCCGTCAAGCTCTTGGTCGATACTGGTGCCGCCATGACAGCGATTGATGCTGGGGTTCTGCAAATGGCAGGCTACTCGCTTGATGCTGAGCGCCAGTATTTTGTGACGGCTAATGGCGTTGTGTCAGCGCCAGTGGTGACGGTCGGGAGCGTGAGCCTGGGTCTTGCCAAGTTGTCGCAGCTGTCAGTGGGTGCTTTGCCCCTTTCAATGCCAGGCGGTGTGGTGGGGCTTCTGGGTATGAACTTCCTACGTCATTACGACTTCCGGATTGATCAAGACAATCGGCTGTTGATTCTCGATAAGCGCTAGTTGAGAGAAACTATTGGATGCGATTCTGCCTTGCGTTGAGGGGATCAAATCTCGATAATGCGCAAAAAATATAGGGTGACCTGTCAGTCTCCCATCAGTCCCAATTAAACCTTGAAGGAGTTTTTCGTGGCCCGACCTGGTCTAGACGGCGTATTCGCTGATTGGAAGGAACGTGAGGCATTGGCCGAAGCGATGATCCCAATGATTGGCGGTCTGTACCGTCGCAATGTGGCGATGTATATCCATGGGGTGCCTCTATACAACACCTCTGTGATTGAGCTGATGAAGGCTCACCGGTTTGTGCGCCAGATCGAACACAACGAAATGTCCGAGTTTGAGACGCATCCCATTTTAGAGACCTTGTCTCGACTTGATCTCGGGCCTGCCCACATCGATATTGGCAAGTTGACTTCTAACTTTATGGCCGACAACGAAGGCCTAAGTATGGAGGCTTACGTCAAACGGGAATGTAAGGTCATACTCGGCGTAGAGACGGTTTTGCATGAGCCGATGGACGTTGTGGTGTATGGTTTTGGCCGAATAGGCCGTTTGGCGACACGATTGCTGGTTGAAAAAACCGGCGGCGGACATAACCTGGTCCAGCGAGCCGTAGTGCTTCGGCCGCCCAAAGACCCTATTTTGGACCTGAATCGTCGAGCGAGCCTATTACGGCGAGATTCGATTCACGGCAGCTTCAAAGGTACGATCCGTGTTGACGAAGAAAACATGGTTCTGATCTGCAATGGCAATGTGATCCAGTTTATTTACTCGAATGACCCAAGCAGTATCGATTACACCGCCTATGGCATTAATAACGCCCTCATTCTTGATAGTTCAGGAGTTTGGCGTGATGAGGAAGGATTGTCTCAGCACCTTAAGTCTAAGGGTGCAGCGAAGGTATTGCTGACCACTTCAGGCAAAGGCGATTTAAAGAACATCGTCTCTGGTGTTAACTCAGACACTATTGTTCCCGAGGATAAGATCATCGCAGCAGCGAGTTGCACAACCAACGCGATTGTCCCGGTTCTGAAGTGTATTGATGACAAATTTGGCATCGTCCAGGGGCATATGGAAACGGTTCATGCCTATACCGACGACCAAAATCTGCATGACAACATCCATTCCAAAACTCGCCGAGGTCGTAGCGCTCCGCTGAATATGGTCTTGACTGAATCCAACGCAACTAGCGCGGTGGGTAAGTTGTTGCCCGAATTAAAGGGTAAGTTAACGGGTAACTCCATTCGGGTTCCTGTGGCTAACGTATCTATGGCAATTCTGAATCTAACTCTGGCAAAGGAGACGACCCGGGAAGAAGTCAATGCCTACCTTCGAGACATCTCTCTAAACTCCTCCATGCAGAGACAAGTTGGTTATTCGGTCTCCAATGAAGTGGTTTCCTCCGACTTTATTGGTGACCGGCACGCAGGGGTGGTCGATGCAGAGGCAACGATAGGCCAGCGAAATCAGGTTGTATTGTATGTCTGGTATGACAACGAATTTGGCTATTCTTGTCAGGTAGTCCGTGTTGCCCAAAAGATGGCGGGAATTAAATACCCTGTCGTTCCACCCCAGCCAGTGAGCGGTGCTACTTAAGCGGCAGACTGCGCCGCCTGAAAGTGCGGCTGCCCTTAAAAGCGCTGAATCAGCGCAAAAATTCTTGTCGAAGACAGGATATATCTGCCTTCGGAGTGGATTAAATACTCTCATCATTTTATAATTAAGCGCGAATTTTCGGATGGTTGTTATTGCGTTCAGTTATCACGGTTAGGTGACCTCAAACTACTCAAAACAGGTCAATTCGCACGAATGACGATATTTGGCCGCAATTCTCCCATCGTAATCTGCGCTTTTGGTTTGCCATATTCTGTAGAGAATAGTGCGTCAGACAATTTGCCAGGAAGTTTAGCTATCAAGTTTACATTTTGGGCCGGCTCTACTCGCTGGTGTTAGGGAAACAATGATCAAGATCAAAAAGGGTTTGGATTTACCGATTACCGGCCAGCCGGTACAGGAAATCGATTCAGCAAGTCCGGTGACTCGGGTTGCTGTTGTGGGTTCTGATTATCCTGGCATGAAGCCGACCATGGAAGTTGCCGAAGGCGATACCGTCATTAAGGGGCAACTGCTCTTTACCGACAAAAAGAACGAGGGTGTCCGTTATACCGCGCCCGGTGCAGGCAAAGTCATCGCAGTGAACCGGGGTAAGAAGCGAGTATTTGAGTCGATTATTATTGAGCTAGCGGGCGATGCAGAAGTTGAGTTTCCAATCAAGGACCTCGACGCTTCGAGTCGCGAAGAATTGAACTCTATTCTGGTTGAATCCGGCGAATGGGTCGCCTTTAAAACTCGGCCGTTCGGTAAGGTCCCAGAGCTCGATTCTGTTCCTCTACATATATTTGTTACCGCCATAGATTCGAGGCCGTTAGCAGCAGAGCCCCAGCATTTTATTTCAGCCCAGTCAGCCGCATTTGAAACAGGCCTAAAGGTACTTAAAAAACTCACAGAAGGGACGGTCTTTGTTTGTGGTGCGCCGGGCGTTGATTTACTCGGCAGTAGTATTACCGGTGTGCATCGTGAGGATTTCTCTGGACCTCATCCAGCGGGACTGGTCGGTACTCACATTCACTTCCTCGCACCGGTTAGCCAGCAAAAACAGGTCTGGACCATCGGTTATCAGGATGTGATTGCGATCGGTAGCTTGTTCACTACAGGGAAGCTTTTCTCCGAACGAGTTGTTGCTCTGGCAGGGCCGGGTGTGACTCGCCCCAGGTTGCTGAAAACTCATGCTGGGGCAAGTCTCGACGAGCTGACGGATGGCGAAATAGCGGTTGATAATCAGCGCGTGATATCGGGATCAGTATTGGATGGTCGAAAGGCAGCAGGAGCCACGGCTTACCTCGGTCGCTTTCACAATCAAATATCGGTGTTAACGGAAGGTACCAAGCGGGAATTTATGCAATTTGTGATGCCCGGCGCGAACAAGTTCTCCTTAACCCGACTCTTTACCGCCAGTCTGTTTGGCAACAAGAGTGTCGAAATTACGACCAGCACCGGCGGCAGTCACCGGGCAATGGTGCCGATTGGTGCCTATGAAGAAATAATGCCTATGGACATCTTACCGACCCAATTGTTGCGAGCATTGCTGGTCAACGATGTGGATACGGCGATTCAGTTAGGTTGTTTGGAGTTAGATGAGGAAGATCTGGCGCTTTGTACTTTTGCCTGTACAGGAAAGTACGAATACGGGCCCTATTTAAGAGAAATGCTATCGCGAATAGAGGCGGAGGGATAACCCAGATGCAGGCCTTAAGAAATTTATTGGACAAGATTGAGCCGGAGTTTGAATCTGGCGGCAAGTACGAAAAGTGGTATTCAGTTTACGAGGCAGTAGACACGATTTTCTACTCGCCCGGAAAGGTTACTGCCGGTGCTTCTCACGTGCGGGATTCAGTCGAAGTAAAACGTATTATGACCACCGTATGGCTGTGTGCGTTTCTGCCGATGTTTGCGGGCATGTATGTAGTGGGCAGTAATGCTCTTGGTGCCATGGATCAAATGGGTCTGGAATCTCTTGGCGGTTGGCGAGGAGGCATCCTGGATCTTATTGCAGGCTATGACCAGGCGAACTGGTGGCATTGTGTTATGTACGGGGCAGTCTTCTACGTGCCGATCTATTTTGTGACTTTTGTCGCTGGTGCCTTCTGGGAAGTCCTGTTTGCGGTGAAACGTGGTCACGAAATAAATGAAGGTTTCTTCGTCACCAGTATTCTTTTCTCTCTGACCATGCCAGCTACAGTGCCGTTGTGGGAAGTTGCACTGGGTATTAGTTTTGGTATCGTGATCGGTAAAGAAATTTTTGGTGGTACTGGCAAGAACTTCTTGAACCCAGCGCTGACTGGTCGAGCATTCCTGTATTTTGCTTATCCGGCCCAAATGTCCGGTGACGCTGTGTGGACCGCGGTAGACGGATTTAGTGGTGCAACCATGTTAGGTGTTGCCGCACTTCAAGGTATGGAAGGAATTGTCGCAAGTGGCGTGACCTGGACTGATGCATTTTTTGGCAATATTCAAGGATCCGTTGGCGAGACCTGCACCATAGCCATCCTTATTGGTGGCGCTATTCTACTCTTCACTAAAATTGCCTCCTGGCGAATTGTGGTGGGTGTGATGATAGGTATGGTGTCGATGTCCACTTTCCTGAATTTAGTTGGGTCAGAAACAAATCCGATGTTTGGCATGCCCTGGTACTGGCATTTGGTGCTCGGTGGATTTGCGTTTGGCATGATGTATATGGCCACGGATCCTGTTTCCGCTTCCATGACTAATACCGGCAAGTGGTGGTACGGTGGGCTCATTGGTGTGATGACGGTACTCATTCGGGTTGTAAACCCGGCGTTTCCTGAAGGCATTATGCTCGCTATTCTGTTTGCTAACTTGTTTGCGCCTTTAATAGACTGGTGTGTGGTGCGGGCCAATGTAAAGAGGAGACTTGCCCGTGGCTAAAAATAAAGATTCTATTTCGAATATCGTAATTGTGGCTTTGTCTCTGTGTTTGGTCTCGGCGATCGTCGTTTCCAGCGTGGCGGTTTCGTTAAAGCCGACCCGGCAAGCGAACAAAGAGCTTGACCGTGCCAAAAATATTTTGATTGCGGCGGGTTTGTTTGAAAAAGGCAAAACATCAGAAGGGCAAATCGACGCGTTGTTCGAGCAGTTCGAAATTCGTCTGGTTGACCTTCCCCAGGGAAAGCTCTTAACCGCAAGTGAGGCAGAGGCTCTTGGCATTAACCCCAAAACCTATGAACAACGAAAACAATCGAAAAACCCGCAAGTGAGTCGAGATCTTGAAACCCGTGAAGATATAGCGTCGATTAGTCGTCAGGCAAACTATTCGGTTGCCTATCTACTGAAAACCGGCGACAAAATTGACCGAATTGTTTTACCGATCCATGGTTATGGCTTGTGGTCTACTCTGTATGGATTTATCGCATTAGATGGCGACTTGAAAACGGTTGCTGGCATTACTTTTTATGAACATCAGGAGACTGCTGGTCTAGGTGGTGAGGTCGATAATCCAGCGTGGAAAGCAAGCTGGGAAGGAAAAGAGATATACGGCAACAATGGTGAAGTCATATTGACGGTCATCAAAGGTAGTGTTGACCCGGCTAATTCAGCGGCGGGACATCAGATCGATGGACTTTCCGGCGCATCGCTGACCAGTCGTGGTGTACAAAACTTGATTCATTTTTGGATGGGCGAGCAGGGCTTCGGTCCCGTGCTTGCAAAATTGAAGGGCTAAATTATGTCGAAAGCAACGGACGTTTTGTTCGATCCAATTTTCAACAACAATCCGATTGGTTTGCAGATCCTAGGGATTTGCTCTGCACTAGCCGTCACGACCAAAATGAGCGTCGCACTAGTGATGTGCATCGCACTCACTTTGGTGACAGCTTTTTCAAACCTATTTATTTCCATGATTCGAAACCAGATCCCAAGCAGTATTCGAATCATTGTGCAGATGACCGTCATTGCATCTCTCGTGATTGTGGTCGATCAGATACTGGGTGCCGTTTCCTACGAAATTAGTAAGCAGCTCACCGTATTTGTCGGTTTGATTATCACCAACTGCATCGTAATGGGTCGAGCAGAAGCGTTTGCCATGCAAAACCCACCGGTTTTGAGTTTTATTGATGGCATCGGTAACGGTTTAGGTTATAGCGCTGTCCTGATGGCGGTCGCAACCATACGTGAACTAATCGGCTCCGGTAGCCTGTTTGGATTCGAAATTTTACCACTTGTCACCAATGGCGGCTGGTACAACCCGATGGGTATCATGCTTCTGCCTCCTAGCGCTTTCTTTATTATTGGTTTGTTGATTTGGGCGCTCCGGGCGTGGAAGACGGAACAGGTTGAAGCTCCAGATTATGAAATTGGCGGTCACACCGCGCTAACTAGAACGGCATAGGGGCTTAGCATGGAATATTATTTAAGCCTTTTCGTTAAGGCGATTTTTATCGAGAACATGGCCCTGGTGTTTTTCCTGGGCATGTGCACATTCATCGCGATATCGAAAAAAGTTGAAACGGCGATCGGATTAGGTATTGCGGTCGTAGTAGTGTTGACGATTACTGTACCTGTCAATAATTTGATCTATCACTTTCTCCTGGCCGAAGGTGCGTTGGCCTGGGCTGGGTTACCCGAAGTAGATTTGAGTTTTCTAGGTTATCTCAGCTACATCGGTGTGATTGCAGCGATCGTGCAGATTATGGAAATGTTTCTCGATAAGTTTGTTCCCGTCCTCTACAACGCACTTGGCGTGTTTTTGCCACTGATCACAGTGAATTGCGCCATCCTAGGTGCGTCTCTGTTTATGGTAAATCGCGACTACAACTTTGCCGAAAGTATGGTGTACGGCATTGGGTCGGGAGTTGGCTGGGCATTGGCGATTGTCTTGCTCGCAGGTATTCGAGAGAAGCTCAAATACAGCGATGTGCCCGAGGGGCTGCGTGGTTTGGGTATTACTTTTATCACCGTTGGCTTGATGTCTTTAGGCTTCATGTCATTCGGTGGTATTTCACTTTAAGCGGCAGGCGTTATGAGCACTGAAATAATTTTGGGTGTATCGATGTTCACCACCATCATTATGATGCTGGTGTTTATTATTCTCTTCGCAAGAAAGCAGCTGGTCAGCACCGGTGATGTGACGATTGAGATCAACGGTGATCCCGAAAAATCGATCCGCACCTCTTCGGGTGGCAAATTGCTAAATACTTTAGCGGAATCAGGAATATTTTTATCTTCAGCCTGTGGCGGCGGTGGTACTTGCGCGCAGTGCCGCTGCAAGGTGATTGATGGTGGCGGTTCTATGCTATCAACAGAAGAAGGGCACTTCACGCGTGGCGAAGCAAGTGAAGGTTGGCGGTTAAGTTGTCAGACGGCCGTTAAACAGGACATGAAAATTGAGGTCCCGGCGGAGTTCTTTGGTGTCAAACGATGGGAATGTGAAGTTATCTCTAACGATAATGTCGCGACCTTTATCAAAGAATTAGTGCTGAAGCTGCCTGAAGGCGAGGAAGTTGATTTCCGCGCAGGTGGTTACGTTCAGTTTGAAATTCCACCCTACGATATCGATTACAAAATTATAGAAGTCGACGATGAATATCGGGGTGACTGGGACAAATTTGGCGTTTTTAATCACAAGTCGAAAGTTGATGAGCCAACTATCCGTGCCTATTCGATGGCGAATTACCCTGAAGAAAAAGGTGTTATGAAATTTAACATCCGGGTCGCATCGCCACCTCCGGGTACTGATTTTCCACCGGGCAAAATGTCTTCTTACCTCTTTGCGAAGAAGCTTGGCGAGAAGGTGACGATTTTTGGACCCTATGGAGAATTCTTCGCAAAAGAAACCAAGGCAGAAATGGTTTTTATCGGCGGCGGTGCTGGCATGGCGCCCATGCGAGCCCATATTTTCGACCAACTTTTGAGAATTAATTCCGATCGAAAAATAACCTTTTGGTACGGCGGCCGTAACGAGCGAGAGCTATTTTATGTGGATGAGTTCGATAAGCTTGCTGCGGACCATGACAATTTTCAGTGGCACGTCGCGCTCTCAGACCAGAACATTGAGGGTTGGCAAGGCTACACTGGCTTTATCCACAACGTTCTACTTGAGAACTATCTGAACGATCACCCGGCACCAGAAGATTGTGAATACTATATGTGTGGGCCTCCTATGATGAATGCAGCAGTGATCCAGATGCTTGAAGATCTAGGCGTTGAGCGTGAAAATATATTCCTCGACGACTTTGGTGGATAGAAGGCAGGACGGATAGAAAGCGGGCGCTTTAAGCGCCCGTTGCCATTTTCTCCGCGGTGACCGCGTAGCCAGCCTCTTTGGGGAGGCAGATATAATTTCCATCCGCGCGTTGTTCCATCCACGGCAGTACCGTCACAATCTGCCTCGCATTGGCGTCTTCAATAGCTTCTGCTACTGAATGGCTCGTTGCCAACATTTCAACATTCAAACGGGTTGGAAATATCACCGTATATTTACCGTTCTCCGCACCTTGTAAGACATCCTCCGGAGAGATCCAAACTGAATCTACAGATTCGTGTCCATCGTGGATAGCCAAGTGATCCGTTGGCGCAATGGCTAAATAGAAGTGGGTATCGAAGCGTTTCGGCATCATTGCAGGCGTCACCCAATGGGCGAATGGCACCAGTTTGTCGCAGGCAAGTATTAGGTCCTCCTGTTCCAGAAATTCGCCAATGCCCATTTCACCGACCGCAAGGGGTTGACGATAGTGTTCAAGGGTTTGAAGGCGTTCTCCATCTATGAGTTGATCCTGGCCCCTCGGCCGAGCGAGAAGAATTCCGCACTCTTCAAAGGCTTCTCGAATGGCCGCTACTTGCAAAGTGAGTTCTTGATCGTCCGTTGATGCACCCGAACAACGATCTCTAACAAGGCCATCTCGGTCATCAACTTTACCCCCCGGAAAAACCAATGCGCCAGAAGCAAAATCAATTTGGTGGTGCCGAACCACCATAAACACTTCGAGGGGAGATTCGTCTGAGCGTAACATCAGAATGGTAGCGGATGGGATAGGGTTTGCCGTCATTGGTTAAAGACTCGTTTCTGAAATGATTCTCCATAGATCACCACTCTTCTTCATCACGAGGCGTTTAAGAGTTTTATCACTATAGAGGTTAGAGTTATAGGCTTGATTAAAATCGACCTGGACTGTGTTTGGCGCGACGAAATCAAAGCTATTGTAGGTCACTTTGACGTCGATACGAGAAGGCCGCGAAAGTCTGGCGCGACGAATCCCTTCCCACTGACGGCGAGATTGTCGACCCGGCACAGCAAATTCTGTTGAATATATCGCGAGGTAGTGTTCTGTGTTTTTATCTGACCAGGCGGCTGCCCATAGGTCAACCGAGGCTTGAACTTGTTCGCGAGTTGTCGGATCCAGCTTCGTTACCAACGCAAATTTCGCTGGTTCTTCTTTAATGAGTTCTGGCGCTGGCGTGGGCTTAACTTCGGCGCTAGGCAGCCCAACGCTGACGGTTCTTTGAACATCTGCGGCAGTGATTTCTGCGACCGGCGGAGTTGGCTCAGAGCGAGTGGTAACAGCACCGTCAACCCGTTCTACCAAAGTGTCGTTCTCGAAATAGCCGCTATAAACAGTACCGTCTGGCAATATCATGGTGCCTGGACCGTTTCGTTGGTCATCAAAAAATGTGCCTACGAACCGAGTCCCGTCCTGCCAAAATATAGTCCCCTTGCCGAACCTCATACGGTCCTTTACACCCCCGACGTAGCGAGTGCCATCCCCCCAGAGAAGAGTTTTGTTGGCGGTTGAATCGTTGGCTAATTCTTCGACAGGTATCGGTGCTTTGTGAGCAATCCCTGCGCCAGTGAAGGTGGGGTTTGATCGTACGGGCCGCAACGTGATCCGCCAAGGCGAGATACCCAATGATTCCATCTGTCTTTGTTTGCTGGCGTCAACCACTCGCTCTGGAACTAGGAGTCTAAAATGTTTCACACCATCGATAACCACTTCTTGCTGTCGACTTGTTAACCCTAACTCCGTTTCTATTTTTTCAGCAAGTTGCTGCACGGAAATTTCGGCACGAAAACTGCCAAGTACCCAGTAGCGGTCCGCACTAGCCGTTCCACATTTGAGCAAGATGGCGAAAATGATCAATAATTTTGCGAGGTTTTTACGCGTCAACGCGGATCGCACTCCAATCTTTGAATAACGCCATCTTAGGTCAGGCGAACAAACAAGTCTAACCCATCGAGAAGGAGGTTCAGGTAGCGAAAAAACA
>JBLHQQ010000021.1:0-18024 GCA_047625245.1 Candidatus Azotimanducaceae bacterium | reverse complement strand
GCTTATCTCTCTATTTATCTCTTTATCTACCTCTCTATCTAAGTAGGCAACACACCTTTCAGCATATGAGGTTTTATAAGCGCTCTTTCGAGCAACTCAAAGAGCAGCTCTACAATAATCGCTAAACCCGCTGCGGGTAATGCCCCCTGCAAAATCAGATTGGTATCATTTAAGGCCAGGCCTGTGACAATTGGTTCACCTAAGCCACCAGCACCAATAAAGGCCGCCAGAGTTGCGGTACCAATACTAATCACAGCAGCCGTCTTAATCCCCGCCAAAATATTTGGCAAAGCCAGCGGCAGCAATACATATCGAAGCTGTTGACGAGGCGTTAGGCCAATCGCATTGGCCACGCGCTTCAACAGAGGATCAATGGTGAGTAGCGCCGTGATGGTATTTCGCAGGATCGGCAATATTGAGTAAAGAAAGAGTGCAATGATCGCCGGTACAAAACCAATCCCAAACAATGGAATCATGAGTGCTAGCAGCGCGATACTAGGAATCGTTTGCATCAAACCCGCAAGATAAACCACTACCCGCGAGACATTAGGTGACCGATAAACCAACACTCCAATGAGCAGACCAAAAACGCAACCCAGCAGCAATGCAATCGAAGTTAACTGCAAATGGATGATAGTGTTTTTAATCAGCCTATCCCATAGCGCCGAATCCTGATTGGTGGTTTCTTTAAGCAAACCTATTTCGTACAGATACTGATTAGCCACTTCTGCAAAGGTCTTATTCTGAACAACCACCTCACCATTTAGTCGACGCATGGTGTCGTCACTGATCAACCCTGAAAGCTGGTCCAAACTCTGCCGGGTCGCAGCATCAAGGTCGCGCCGAATGAGAGGCGCGGCCTTATAGTCAGGAAAATAACTTCGATCATCTATCAGCGTGGTTAATTGGTATCGCTCAAGATCTCCATCGGTGGAATAGGCATCGGTAATATCAATATTGCCCTGGTCGATCGCCTGATACGCCAGACCATGTTCTATCCCGGTGGGTGTTCCCGAGAAACCATAGGCTTGTTTTAAACCAGGCCAGCCATCTTCTCGATTCAAAAACTCTAAACTGAAGGCGAGCTTGAGGCCTTTGGCACGAGCCAGATCTGTGACCGTAGTAAGTACCCTTTCGTTTGCCAACGATGCTTTTATGGCGATTGCATAGGTATTGTTAAAGCCAATGGAACTGAGCAACTCTAGGTTTTTCGGCCTAAGCTGCTCGTTAAGCGCTTGCACAGAAAGGGAGCCGGACTGTTTGAGGATCGCCTGACTAACAGTACCACTGTATTCCACGTACACATCTATTTCGCCACTCATCAGCGCTTCATAACAGACCAGCGTACCCCCTAGCCCAAACCGACGCTCGACCCGATAGCCATCGGCTTCAAGTAACTGAGACAGCATTTCAGCCAGCAGATAACTCTCACTAAAATTTTTGCTCGCCACAACAACGGGCTTCGATTCCGCATATGCTGCCGATACTGGCAGCCAGAGCAGCAGTATGAGTATTCCAAGTAAGCGAATCATCAGCCACCCTCCTGCAACGTCAGAAGACTCGCCACATACTCGTCGCTTGGATGTTGAGTCACGTCCTCGAGAGTTCCTTGCTGAACAATTTCCCCTTCCTTCAGAATCACTAGCTGATCCGCGAGTTTCATCGCCTCCGCCATATCGTGTGTCACCAGAATCATGGTGCGACTCTCAGCCTGTTGAAGTTTTCTGAATTCATCGTGAATGCCCCGCCGCGTGATGGGGTCAAGGGCTGAAAAGGGTTCGTCCAGTAACATCAGCGGTGGATTTAACATCATCGCTCGACACAAGCTCGCACGCTGCTGCTGCCCGCCTGACAAACTGTTTGGGTATCGATCTCTAAACAGTGGATCCAGATTCATGAGTTCAAACAGATATTGAAAACGGCCCTCAATCTTCTTTTCATCCCAGCCTTCGAGCTGAGCGATGAGGGTCACATTCTCAAAGATCGTCATGTGCGGAAACAAACCTCCACCCTGCACGGCATAACCCATCTTGCGGCGAAGCCGCGCGAGATCAGAGTAATCAATCGGTACATTGCCCAGCAATACATCACCGGTATCCGGCAATACCAGGCCGTTAATTAGCTGAAGTAAGGTAGATTTTCCACTGCCACTTTCACCGACAATGGCGGTCGTAACATTGGCTTCAACCGTGAGCCTTAGGTCCGTGACGACCTTATGCTCACCGTAGGACTTGCTGATGTTGCGTAACTCTACGCTGGTAATAACGAGACCTTTATTAAACCGCTAGTGAGGCGGCAGTATAAGCAAGTTACAAATTGGTTGAAAGTTTGGCGTAAACAAAGGCGACCAGCTCGATTCGGCTCCAATTGCCAACTTCAAGGCCAGAGTGATTTGATCGCTAAATTCTCCGACGCGACTCGGAAAATTTTTAAGATTAAGAAAAGAATTTATCCAGATCCTGCAAAATCTCATCTGCCGGTGACTGAAGTAGATTTTGCTGCAGCCGCTGGCGGCGCTTAATCGCTATTGGACCAGAGCGGCGGGTTTCAACAAACGCCGCCCAGCGCGCCTGCTCCTGACTATCAAGCTGCTCGGGATAATTTCGAGCCCTGTAGCGGAACAACATTTCTGGCAGCCGCGGGTCTTTGAAGTGACCGCTATATGCACCCAGAGATCCAGGTTCAGACGCTTGAATGGTCTGCATCACCTGCCGATCCTCAGAGGAGAAAAAGTCACCCTGATAGAGCATCTGATCAGGATCCTCAATCGGGGCATATGCCATTTTAGAAAATGCTCCGCCGATCTTCTCGACGATCCCAGAGCTCTTTTGTAACTTGAGACGATTCGCTTCACATCTCGCCAGGTCGATGCCAAGGGTTTGCTCTCGACCGACAAGCGTACCGAGCGGCGCAATTGCCGGTGCCCGATTGACGTGAATAGTCTTGAGGGGAATTCTGGGTTCGTTTTCACCCAGTTCATCTTTCTTCGAAAATATCCTTCGATGCAACTCATCAGGTCCAAGTTCAATCAGTGGAGCGGGATCCTCAGCAAGGTCATAACAAATGATTCCATTTGGATTAGTCGGGTGTTGCGTCAGAGGCAATACCACAGCAATACAATGTTGTGCGGCAGGATACATCGACGACACATGAACAAGCGCCTGTTTGCCGAGGGGGTAGAGCTGGTCCAATACCGCCTTTTTGCGCCTTAAATTAAACAGGTACTGAAACAGTTTTGGCTGCACTTCTCGCAGTTTTCGCGCCACACCAATGGTCGCCATAACATCGGCCACCGCATCGTGGGCGCCTGTATGGCTAATTTGATTTGCTGCCGTCAGGTGCTCGAGTCGAAAACTCGGGCTGCCTTTTTCTCCCACCGGCCAGTTAAACCCCTCTGGGCGCAACGCTGACGCCATGCGAAATAGATCAATGACGTCCCAACGGCTATTGCCTGCTTGCCATTCACGGGCATAGGGGTCAAAGAAATTTCGGTACAGAAGGTAACGGGTAAATTCATCATCAAAGCGAATACTATTAAACCCAAGCACACAGGTTTTTGGTTGGGAGAAGGCTTCATGAATGCGCTTCGCAAACTCAGCCTCATTTAATCCCTGCTCCTGAATCTGCGACATCTTTAACCCTGTGACCCGCATCGCCTCGGGATCTGGAATCACGTCTTCACCAGGATTGCAGTATAGATTTAACGGCTCGCCAATCGGCTCTAGATCAAGATTAGTCCGGACCGATGCAAACTGCAGCACACGATCATAACCAGGGTCAGTGCCGCTGGTTTCAAAGTCGTACCACAGCAGGGTTTCCTTCATGACGCCAGCCATACTTCTAGATTATTCTCACGTCCAATTGAGCGGTTAATCCGCAATTTCATCAGATCCGCCATATCACAACGCGCAAGCAGGTCATTAAGTGCCTGACGCCCCGCTTCATCTTGCTGGTCATATTCCGCAAAGACCCTCTGCAGCAGATAAAACCGAAAAGGCTGAACGATTGATTTTAGAGTCTGAGATTTTACGCTGTGTCCTTTCACTTCAAACTCACAAACACCGATGGCACGATCTGCCACCTTACCCGCAGGAACATCTGATTCCGCTAACCAATTATTGGTAAAGGCAGCCGCCGCTCTCGTTTCGGGCATAAAATCTTTTGCTATTTGCTTCAATACTTCGACAAGTGTTTCTGGGATCTCGTCATTGCCGAGAAAGTCATCGCCTTGGACAGTGAACTCACCTTGATCAGGTTCGGGCCGATTCATCCGTTCGACCCAACGCAATACCTGGACTGCTTTGGTTTGCATCAATCGCAGGGGAGCAGGGTCACGCCCCAAATGGGCGTAGAGCGGTGCCATCATGCCAAAGTCACCAATGCTGGGTTTGTGGCCAAGAAAATAGGGATAGAGCGAGAAGTGAGCGGTCATTTTATCAAGCAACTCTTCGTAGAGTTCTTCAATCACAGGAAAAGCTTCCGGTATTGCACCAAAGCCATGACCCGCCGCGCGCATTCGATCCATCGTCTTTGACGACAGTGCTTCTCGATCCATTGACTCCGGCACCAACATGGCGAAGTGAAACTTGAGCATCACGTCATTTTGCTCTGGGAAATCCCAGCGGTAGTGCATCGCTGGTCGTAGCAGGCCTTCCATGCCGATGACATCAAGCAGCCGACTGACAAAACGCTGCTGGGTCGTGGCGGGTGAGAAACCAAACCCGGTTTGAGATTCAAAGTGATCAATAATCGCAGTGCCATCTCGAATCACTTCACCTGCAGTGGTTTCGATTGTTGGGATACCTCGGCGATTTCCTGCACCAGGTAATACAACCTCACTGTAGTGAGCTGTGGTGGCTGCCGTTTCTCGATAATCTAAACCGGCCTTGATGAAATAACTTCTCGGTTTGCCGGTGTAGAGAGATAACGGTGTTCCATACAATGTAATCGACATATCCCAACCAAATAATGAGTAGACCTCTAGCATAACGGCTTGGTGAGCCTTCTTAAATACCAGAACCAGTCATGTATACTGGCGCACAAAAGATCAAGACTGGTTCTTATGGCAGAAAGTAGTAATCGCGTTATTTTTCTTTTCCTGGGGCCACTTCTCGCCGCTGTCGCTTATTTCGCTCTTGCGAGTCAGGGCTGGGAAGCACCCGCCTGTTGGACAGGTGCCGTCGCGTTATTAGTTGCTACCTGGTGGATATTCGAACCAATCCCCATACCTGCAACCTCTCTGTTACCTATTGGACTTTTACCTCTGGTCGGCGTCTTGAGTCCTGCGGAGGTTGGCGCCTCCTACGGTCACCCTCTGGTTCTTTTGCTGATGGGCGGCTTTATTCTGTCGACAGCGATGGAGCGCAGTGGCGCTCATCGACGTGTCGCTTTGACGATGGTGAATTTGTTCGGCGGCTCAAGCAGTAAGCGCCTGGTTTTCGGTTTTATGGCGGCCTCAGCCGTCTTGAGTATGTGGATATCCAACACCGCCACTGCTCTGATGCTGTTGCCGGTCGCACTGGCTGTACTTGAGAAGGCCGAAGACAAGGATCTTGCTGTACCACTCTTACTTGGCATTGCTTACGCTGCTAGTGTCGGTGGTATAGGTACCCCTATTGGAACGCCACCTAATCTGTTCTTCAGGACTATCTATGAGCAAGAAACCGGCATTGAAATCGGCTTTCTGACCTGGATGTCATGGGGCATTCCCGTTGTCATTCTATTTGTACCGCTGATTGGCCTGTGGCTAACACGCAAGCTGACCTACCAGGGTACGATTGAGCTGCCCGCTGTTCAGGACTGGAGTGTTGAAGAGAAACGCGTCTTTATCGTGTTTTCTTTTACAGCTCTAGCGTGGATTACCCGCACTCAACCCTTTGGTGGCTGGAAGTCGTGGTTAGATCTACCCGGTGCCAATGATGCCAGTGTAGCGCTCATCGCGGTGGTGGTGATGTTCCTTGTGCCAAATGGCAAAGGTAGTCGACTACTAGACTGGGAAACTGCGAACAAGATTCCCTGGGGGATGCTGATTCTATTTGGCGGCGGCATTGCCCTGGCAAAAGCCTTTGTCGCCTCTGGCCTCAGCGCCTATCTAGGCGACATGCTGTCGGGTATTGCGACCTGGCATATTGTCACCATGGTGCTGGCAATCTGTTTAACGATTACCTTTCTGACCGAGATGACCAGCAATACTGCAACGACGACCTTGATGATGCCAATTCTCGCCACGGCGGCTCTAGCAGCTAATATAGAGCCTGCGTTACTAATGTTACCCGCTGCAATGAGTGCAAGTTGTGCCTTTATGCTCCCGGTCGCCACTGCACCCAATACGATTATGTTTTCCACGGGTAGATTCCCCATCAGCACGATGGTGCGGGAAGGCTTCGTGTTGAACCTGATCGGTGCCGCAGTGATTACTTTGGTTTGTGTGATGATGTTGGGCTAGCGAGCAAGCGGTCCCGCTCTGACTTGGCCAGTTCTGATAAAGCCTTAACCTGGTCAAAGAACGTTTCCAGGTTGTCGGATTTGGCCAGCATCCGGCTGAAACCTGGCACCAGACTTTGATAAGCACCAATAGCCGCCAGATGCGCATTATTTAAGTCTTGCTCGATCCAAGTGGAGAATTCCTTACCGGCGGACCATGATTTTTGGAGAGCCTGGTATTCGGCTTTTAGCTGGGTAATCAAAATGGACTTTTTATCCAATTTTTCTGCTGCGCTCAACTCACTGTCAAAGACTTCTGCAAGCCTGGTCCTCGTCATCAGAATGAGCCTAATGACCTCCTCACGACGCACTTCAGAGCGCAGATAGCGGCGATAGACACCTTCCTGATGATTAGTGGCTAACCAACTTTGGAGTAAATGACGTTCAACCGCTGTAGCAAAGCTCTCGTTAAAAACAGTATCGCCTTGGATATATAAAACTTTGTGAGCAAGTTCATGAAAAATAACTCCGGCAAGGCGAGCGTCATCACGAAACACAAAGGTATTCAGCAGCGGATCGTCAAACCAACCCAGGGTTGAGTAGGCAGCAACGCCTCCCACATAAACGTCGAAACCGCTGCTCTGGAGCTGATGAGAGAATTCTCGAGCGTCGGCTTCGACAAAGAAACCCTTATAACCCACACAACCCGCAATCGGAAAACAATGACTCAGAAGGGATGTGCTATCGGCAGCTGCAGCAAAGACATTCCAAACGACAAAGGGTCGTTCGAGGTCGACATAACTGGAATAACTATTCCCAACCGGCAATCCCAACTCTGTCGCAAACTTCAAAATAGCCGTGGTTTTGATCAGTTGGACCCGCAGGGGTTCAGCAGCGTTCTCATCTCCGAGCAGATGCGCAACCTGCGTCCTGCCTGTGAGCAACGATAGCTGTCCTTTAACGGCCTGATGATAATAAGCAAGATTCGCGCAACCGCTGACAAACCCGAGCAGAATCATCAATAACAGTAGGGTCGTTTTTTGCATAGGCTATAGTGCTCCTGCTATTCTCTAGGCAATTGCCAACCGTGGCTTAGGTTTAATGTACAACGACTACTTTGGCCTCAGAGAAGCACCCTTCTCCATCGCGCCAAATCCCCAGTATCTTTTTATGAGCCAGCGCCACCGCGAGGCTCTTGCGCACCTATTGTACGGCATACAAAGCGAGGGTGGCTTTATTCTGCTAACGGGGGAAGTGGGTACAGGCAAGACCACGGTTTGTCGTTGTCTACTAGAGCAGATACCCGAGGATGTCGATACGGCTTATATCCTCAACCCTAAACAGACCGCCCAAGAAATTTTGGCAACGGCCTGCGACGAGCTTCATATCGACTATCCGGCGAATGCCAGTATCAAAGTACTGGTCGACCAGATTAACGATTTCCTGCTGGCCTCGCACCAGAGCGGGCGCCGCACTGTACTGATTATTGATGAAGCTCAGAATCTCTCGGTGGATGTTCTTGAGCAGCTACGATTACTCACCAATCTTGAAACCAATCAGCGCAAGCTGCTGCAGATCATTTTGTTGGGCCAGCCAGAACTATTGACCTTGCTCGCAAAACAAGAATTGCGCCAGCTATCCCAGCGAGTGACCGCCAGGTTTCACCTAGACGCGCTCGACAAGAATGAAGTTGCAGATTACATTCAGCACCGCCTTGACACGGCAGGTGCCAAAGGTAGCTTGTTCCCTGCGGCAACTGTTAAACGAATCTATGCCATCTCCAAAGGGATTCCACGCCTAATCAATCTTGTATGTGATCGAGCCCTGTTAGGCACCTACGTGCAGAACCGCCTGCTAGTTGATGTCGCGACTGTGAACAACGCAGCGAAGGAAATTCTCGGCAAAGATAAGAAAAAAGGGTTTCTCTGGCAGTCAATTGCAGCAGTTCTGGTCATTGCCGTCGCGAGCCTCTGGCTTCTCGACTTCCAGCAAACAACAGTTTCATTAATCGAACCAGAAACTGCAGCTATAACGCCAAAACCCGAAAAACCCGATGCTGATTCGATGCAAGCACTTGAGCCGAAAAAAAATGAATCGAATCAAGTTGAGGATCAGGAATCTTTGATAGCCGTCAATGAATTGGCTGCACTGATCCCGACGTTAAAGGCAGAACCCAAAAAAACACCCATCGATGCTGCAGCCGGATACGACGAACACTTTGCTGCATTTGGAGCATTGATGTTGATGTGGGGATCGGACGTCGTGTTAGCAGAAAACGCCGACCCCTGTAAGGTAGCTGAAGTTTCAGGCCTACAGTGTCTTTCAAAATTAGGTAGCCTTCGGGATGTTGCGCACCTTAATCGACCTGTTGTATTGAACCTAAGTACGACAAGCACCAGCCAGTGGTTCGTCGTCACCGGCATTGGAATTGATTCTGTTACCGTTACAACCGGTGGCGTCGACTACATCCTCGATGCAACAGAAATGCTCGATCTCTGGAGCGGATTTTATACATTGCTCTGGCGTTCACCTCCTGCTTACCGGCAGGCGGTTAAACGAGGAGATAGCGGCGTCCCTGTCGACTGGTTACTGACTCAACTTGCAGTGCTCGACGGCACCACTATGCCTTCCGTCATAGATAACAACATCTACGATGAAGCAATTGAATCACGAATAAAGCGTTTCCAAATTTCCGTCGGCCTGGTACCCGATGGAGTCGTTGGAGCCCAGACTTGGATTCACTTGAACAGTGTTGAGGCGACCAACATTCCAACTTTGCGCAAGATTCAGACAGAGGAAAATGGCTAATGTCGTATATTCTTGAAGCCTTGAATAAATCCGAGCAGGAAAGGCGCGGCAGTCAAACGCCCGATCTCAATACTGTACACAGGCCGCCACCAGCAAAGACAGCGACATCTAAGCCCTGGCTCGGGCTCGTGCTTGTGATCATCCTCCTGAACGCATTGGCTGTGATTTATTGGCTCAGCAGAAAGCCGTCGCCAGAACCCAGTGCCGATAATTCAGTCGCCACTCAACCGGCTAACACAAATACAGCGCAAGCCAAGCCTGCGTTGCCCCCAGCAAATGTACAAGTCGCGCCACCGGTTCAATCATTAGCGCCAGACTCAGAGGTGATCTCGCCTACATCAATCCCCCTGCGAGCACCTGCTACGCCGGTACGAATTACCGAACTACCCATTAATGTGCAGCGCCAAATACCGAACCTGGTTTTCTCCAGTCACCTCTACTCAGATGATTCCGGATTCCGAATGGTGAATATTAACGGCAAAATGATTCGAGAAGGAGACATGCTCGCCAATGATCTCAAGCTCGTCGAGATCACTGAGGGTGGTGTTGTGTTAAACTATCGTCACTATTTGTTCGAAGTGAGCGTGTTGAGAGACTGGAGCTTTAATTAGCTTCAGGTCACTATCCTAAGGGGATCCTAGGAGAATCTAAGGGAATAGGCTCGTTTTGATTATTGCGCAACTCAATGAGCTGCTGATTCACCTGCTGACGATATCGGTCAATGGCTGTAATAGCTTCCTCGACATCTCTGAGCTGCTTGTTGATTGCCGCAATTGACCGTTTGTGCGCCTCAGATCGAACCGCTTGATCCTGAACCTGACCTCGGACGAGACTTAAGCTAGTACGCGCCTCGTCATTTTCTGTTGCAACCGATTCCTTGAGTTGGGTAACCGCACTGGAGGAATTTTTCAGGTCAGATCTCACCGCCGCAATATCTTGGGCCAGCTTGCTTCGGGCCGCAGTCACTTTCGCTATAGATTTTTCGATCGCCTGAATCGCAGGCTGGTTCTCGCGATAAGCGATTCGCCACAATTTGTCGATCTCCGAAAAATTAGCTGCCTGCTGTTCCTTTAAGGTTTGAAGCTCTTTCGATACATCAGTGCCCGTCGCGGCCAATCTCGCTTCGAGATCGCGAACACCTTGATTTGCCATATCCAGTAGATCGTTAGATCGGTCTAAACGCTGTTGAACTTCATAAAGCGTATATCCCCCAATCCCTAACATCACAGCCATAACAACCAGAGAGAAGACGAGCAAACCGCGAAAATTGCTTTGCCTCGGCGCTGCCAGTGTTCGACGCCGAGAATCTTGCTCATCCTTTCCCGGGGCAATGACTGGAATATCGTCTAGGTCTTTACCGTTGTCCTGGTCGCTCATGCTTTTCTTTCCGAAATGAAAAAGGGCTCCGAAGAGCCCTTTAGACTTTATCCTGCAGCGAGCTTATAAAACAGCAACGATACCGTACAAAACGGCGGTTAGCGCAAATCCAGAACCAATTACACCTTTAACGCTGGTCATAGGACCTTGCTTACCGAACATGCCATTAACTTGAAGAGCCGCGATTATCACCAACGCAACGATGAGAGACAGGCTGTTTGCTTCATCCATCGCAGCACCATTTGGCATGTGCGAGGAAGAACCCATAAAGAACAACATGGGCAGCGAGAACAACGTGTTGGTTCTTGAAGCAAGACCAGCCTTAGGGGCTGCACCGGCTGCCGCTGGCAACGGATCGCCGCCCTGAGCAACTTGAGTCGCGGAGGCAATCACGATCTTCTGGTTTGGCCAGATGATTATCCACACATTCAAAAACATCAAGGTACCTAAAGTCGCACCAATCGCAATATCCAAAGTCAGGAACTGATGACGATAAGCTAACAGCGCAACACCGGTCAGGAATGTGAACATCGCACCCCAACGGAACCACCAGAGAGCCCTTGGCACTAACTTCTGAATTGCACCGGAACGATGCTCGGCTTCAGCTTCCTTGAAATACTCGGTTTGCACAAAGTTGAAGTAGTACAACAAGCCAATCCACGTGATACCCGCGAGGAAGTGACCCCAACGGAACAGATAGTCCAACCCACCACTCGTAAATAATGCTATATCCATGTGTACCCTCTCTTATTTTTTAGTGCTTGTGTCTGACGATATCAGAGCACCCGTAAACTGAGTACCTTGTCAGATTGAGGACTCAGCGTCGCGATCTATGACGATGATAACATCGCAATTTTTCAATAACCATGCCGATTATTCGAGAACTGACACTGAACCTGGCTACTAAAACATTGATTCATTAACCACAGCTATTGTAAGGCTTTTACCCCGGTTCATTAACCGGTAGAATGCTTTTTTCTTGAAGCTTGCCTATGGCGCGTTTCCAACTAGATATTAGAAGTCGCCGAAGAGCTCCCTATGCTTAAACTTTGTCTCTCCATTCTTGTCATCGCTTTCGGCAATCACGCCACCGCTGCCGACGAAAACCCTTGGACGATCTACTCAAGTGCAGATTTCTTCGCCTACAGCGCTCCGGTTTCGATTGATCAGTTCGCCTCTGACTTCGATGACGACCTTGAAGGGGGGGATACTGCATTTACCCATAATCGGTTTGAGATAGGCGGCAAGTGGCGCGGATTCCGCCTAGGATATGTACATCGCTTTGACTACGTTACTGAATTTACTGAAGACACAGCTCTTTATCACCACTCAGAGAAGAACAATTCTCCTCTGCCAGAGAACCGTCGATACGACCTGTTGCTCGACGTTGAACGAGTCGAAGCGAAGGGCTTTGAAGTCGGTTATGAATGGAATTTCTACAAGGGTATGACCGTCGACGTATCTTATTCCTACTACACCGACCTGTCTGAACTTCAGTCTGGATTTGCATCGATATCGGGTGATCTGACCCCCTTCACTGACCAGTTCAAGGCTGACGCCAATGCCATTTTAGACACTATTAATACTAACAGTCGCGACCTATCACCTCTCCTTGCTCTGGCCCAGAGTGTCAGCGCTAATCTTGCAATCAATTATGCTTACGACGAACCCAAGTTCGGTGAACCTGAATATCAGGTACCTGTGATCGTCGGAGCCAATAACCCACCTATATCCGGCGTCAGTTTTGCACCGCCCAGCGGAACGGGTTACTCCGTGGATATTGGCTTCAATTGGCAGATTAACGACCAACTTAACGTTAATCTGGAATTGATTGATATCGCCAATGAGTTTAATTGGGACAATGCACCCAGAACCCAGACGACCTTCGATCTCAACGCGTTTTTGATTGACGCCGTAAATCTCGCCCAAAATCTTGTCGATGGCCAAGTCGTTCGACCCGATGATTTAATCGATCAGCACATCAATGTGCAAATATTCAACGAGGACTACGATCAAGAACTTGAAGCGCGATATGACCTCGAGGTCAACTATGACACCCACTACGAACTCGACCTGTTCGGTTGGACACCGTCTGTTGGCGTATCCGGTGGCTATTACAAAACAGGCACCGAGGACTTTCCTAGAATCGGTGTAAATCTGGATCAAATGCTTTTTCTTGGTTATGACATTGGCGGCAAGGCGATCAGTCTAGGTTATGAAGGCAAGTACGGTTTCTTACAACTCGTATCCGATGACTTTGGTTTCAAGGACGCTCGCACCTTTGGCATCGTGGCTGGACTTAACTACTCGTTTTAAAGGCTTCTGTTACCCGCGCTAAGCTAAGAGGTAGCGCCTACTAAATGCTTGTTGAGCGCATTGGACGGTCCATCACTGGGTCCATTCTGCCATCAACACAAAAGTGCTCGGTGTGAATACCGCACTGGGCGGCAGAGGCAATATTATCGACGCTATCATCGATAAATAACACCTCGCGTGGTGCTACCTTTAGTTGCCCCATGATTGAATCAAAGTAATCCGCTGAGGGTTTAGCTGCACCCACCTCGCAGGAGTAAAATGTATGATCGAAATGATCGTCTAATCCCAACTCACGCCTCATATACCTCATTCGATTGGCCTGCTGGTTGGTGGCCAAACAAACTTTATATCCTTCGTTCCTCAATCCTTTCAACATGGATAAAACGCCAGGTACGATTTCGATGCGATGCCAGGTCGCGAACACGATGCCCGCCGGTAAAAACGCCCAACTGAGAAAGCGAACATCTGGCGTAAATTCGTCTTGAAGGTAGACAAGGTAAATTGGCATGACCAAAGCACTAGCGAAACCAAGAGGGACTAACATCACAAGCAAACTTCGCAGCGAGCCGCTTTCAACTGCGACACTCTCTTCTTGACGTTTAATGGGGATCGACTCAGGAACGTTTTTCGCCGCAACAAACGCCGCGTAGAACGCTAACAAAGTAAAGATGAGAAAACTAACTTTCCAACCCAACTCCGGCAGTATCCCAACTAATGTAAACCCTATAGTGGCACCGAGACCTTGTAATAGTATGGCTGCATACATCCATTCGATACTTCCGGCCAAGCCATAACCCGCATACGAGATGCTGCATAAGATGAGGGCAATCAGCAGAAACCAACGCCGACCATAGCGCCCAAGGCTTTAGATTTTACCGGCAGCGCAAAATTGATAAAGAATATCGGTACCGATACCCAAAACAGACTGCGCCGCATCGCCTGAACTGCCGACATCGTATTTCTGCCTAACTTAAAGCGCTCAATATGCCACAGCAGCGTAATGCTCGACAGCCAATATCCGAGTGATTAAAATAATCCAATGAACATAGATAAACTTAGCAACGAAGAGCTCAGCTTCTTTAAAAAATACGGCTACCTTGTGAAACGAAAAGGTGCGACTACTGAGCAATGCCAGCAAGTGCTCGATCTGATGTGGACAAGCGCGCCAGAGAATCTCAACCGGGATGACCCTGGTACCTGGGGTCCAATTCCTCAGGAAATGGAAAGTGCCGATCCACTTCTGATTAAGCAAGGTAGCCGATGGCAGTACCGTGCTGCCGCAACGGACCCTCTATTGATTGATCTGGTATTTGGTGAGCAAATGCGTTGTTGGGCTGAGGACCTGCTCGGCGAGAATTCATTGCGACCGCCTGTGGTTGACGGGAAACCAATGGGCAGTTGGGGCTCGGCCTGGCCAAATGGTCCTATAGACCCACAGTTCGGCGAAGGGGTCCGCGGCATCTATGCAACTCTGCCGGAACAGTCAAAAGAGAGAAAAGCCGATTCAATGCATACCGATGGGCACCCCTTTCATCTCGGCGCCGTCATCTTGCTCGAAGATAATCCACCCGATGGTGGCAACTTTAAAGTCTGGCCGGGTAGCCACCAAAGATTCTATCCTCTGTTTCCTATGCAGTATGATCAGGCAAGAATTCCTTACTACGATCACCTGCCTTCACACAAAGGTATCATCCATCCGCAGGAATATCTGGCGGAGGTCACTCAGGTTGAAGCTGATATAGAAGCTGTGGATTGTTACGGTGAAGCTGGCGACGTGGTGTTTTGGCACCATCGACTCGGACACATGGCCGGATTTAATTACGCAGAAACACCAACGATCAGACAAGCTGTACTTTACGATTTCTGCAAAACGGATC
This sequence comes from Candidatus Azotimanducaceae bacterium, assembly GCA_047625245.1. Classification (GTDB taxonomy): domain Bacteria; phylum Pseudomonadota; class Gammaproteobacteria; order Pseudomonadales; family Azotimanducaceae; genus JAHRVQ01. The sequence goes on along the minus strand of JBLHQQ010000021.1, from coordinate 3,223 downwards.
TAGATACTTGTCGACAGGACCCTCCCCAGGAAAACATGTGGCGGGATTGGAGTGATCAAGTTAATCAAGCGAATGAACCCATATCAAAACAATTTGCAGCAGAACAACGTTTACCGCTCTCGCTCATGGACACCTAGCAGAGAAAAATACGCGGTCAGAAGACCGCGTTCAAAAGCTTCTAATCTGTTTGTCGAGCTGTCAATTTCAACTGGCCGGAACCAAGACTCGTCAGCGCACCGGCTACTGCTTCGTGATAACAACTGCTGCGTTTGGAAATACTTTGTAGAGAGCGCGTCTTTGTGTATTCCGCATTCCCACATACCAGAGTCGCCGCTCCGCGAATTTCTTGTTCGAGCGCAGCACGACCTTCAGGAGATTTCAAGTCCTCCATTTGGTACGATATAGAGACTCGACTTGCATCAACCTGACTAGACAATACGGCAGCCTGAGACACAACTGGTAATGTCATTAAACCGACGACGATTGCAGCAACAACATTCTTTGAACCTAGTTTCATAACAACTCTCCTTAAACGAAAAATGACTCTTGAGCTCGATGACTCAGTTGTATTGACACACATTTTCGCAAAAGGGTTTGGTTACATCGTTAAGTTGTTAGATCTATGGGATGAAAATATTCACCGCGAGTTAGACCGAAAGTTCACGACGATGAGTGGCGGAATAGCAGCTCGCTATCTCCTAAAAATTTTGAACAATATCCACAGAATCGACCACCAGATAGAATTGAATGTATTTGCCACACAGGTTTCAAAAATGTCACATCGACAAAAAGGTTGTGCTTGCTCAAACCAATCATTAACCTGCCGCCATGCTTGAATCTGACTACATTATTGTCGGCGCTGGATCAGCCGGCTCCGTAATAGCCAACCGCCTATCGAAGGAAAACACGGTGACCCTCCTCGAGGCAGGTCCTGTTGATCACGCCTGGGATTTTCGTCTGCATATGCCAGCTGCCTTGTCTGAAGTTCTGGCAACTGATCGGTATAACTGGTTCTACAATACTGAGCCGGAACCGGAAATGAACAACCGTTCGCTGTACTGCCCCCGGGGACGAGTACTCGGAGGTTCATCCTCCATCAACGGCATGATCTACGTCAGAGGCAATCCCGAGGACTTCAATCGCTGGGCGAACATGCTCGGCACTACCGAGTGGGATTACGACCATTGCCTGCCGTACTTTCAAAGAGCCGAGTGTTCCGATGTCGGTGATCCCGTGGTGCGAGGTAAAAATGGCCCTCTAAAAATTCGCAGGGCGGCGGGTGACTCTCCTCTCTATCAGGCATGGCTCGCGGCGGGTCAGGAGGCGGGTTACCCGAAGCAAACGGATTTAAACGGTTTCGATCAGGAAGGTGTTGGGCTATTTGATAGCACCATACATCAAGGCAAACGTGGCAGCGTGGCACGGACCTACTTGCACCCGGTGATGGATCGGAAAAATCTCCAGGTTGTGACCGGTGTCATGGTTACGCGGATTTTATTTGAAGGTGACAAAGCGATCGGCATCGAAACCCGGCACCGGGGTAAAACAACGGAGTACCGCGCCAACAAAGAGGTCATTATTTGTGCTGGTGCGATAAATTCCCCACAACTGCTCATGCTCTCAGGCATCGGCGACGCTGAAACACTTCAAAAACAGGGTATCGATGTTAAGAAACATTTGCCTGGAGTAGGACAAAACCTGCAGGACCATCTTGAGATCTATGTGCAATATTCCTGCTTACAGCCAGTTTCCCTCTACCCTGCTCTGAAATGGTATCGAAAACCCTTTATCGGTATACAGTGGTATTTTAACCAGACAGGCAATGGAGCCACTAACCACTTCGATGCAGGGGGCTTCCTTAAAAGCGATGCAAGCCAACCTTATCCAGACCTACAATGTCACTTTCTACCTATTGCCATGGACTATGATGGCAAGTCCAAATTTGCTGGTCATGGTTTTCAAGTCCACGTCGGGCCAATGAAACCGACTAGTCGAGGCAGCGTGACGCTTCGTGATGCTAATCCTAACTCGGCGCCAAAAATTCAATTCAACTACAACCAAACAGAAGCTGATAAGAATGTGATGCGCAACGGTATCGAGATCGTTCGAGACATTGTGCGCCAACCGGCTTTTAGCGCTCTGGCCGGTTCGGAAGTTCGCCCAAACGACACGAACATTGATGAATTTATTAGACAATTCGGAGAGAGCGCTTACCACCCCAGTTGTACCTGTGCGATGGGCAGCGTAGTGGATGAACAGGGTCGAGTCTTTGGCATCAAAAATTTGCGCGTTATCGATGCATCCATCATGCCCGAGATCACCAATGGCAACCTCAACGCACCGGTTGTCATGATGGCAGAAAAACTCAGTGATCGAATTTTAGGTCATTCACCTCTGACATATTCTGCCAACGACTGACTACGCTTTCGAATCAACAGGTCATGCATCAGTACAAGGGTTACAGCCGTTAGCGCCCCGCTTACCCAGGGTGTCACAACGGCTGAAAACAGGCTTACACTCTCACTTGCACTCTTTATCGTTGAGAAGGTCCCGAAATCAAGCATCACCGCGAGGATTACAATTGGGATCAGCATAACGAGTGTTACCAGTGAAAACACCGAGTAAACATTCGCCGACCGCCACCAATGACCCCAGACCAGGTGATGGCTTTCCGAGATCGCCTCAAACGGACCCATGGGGCGTATGAGGAAAATGGTCGCCGCTGGCAATAGACTGACCATGACGATAAATGCCGGAATAATCAGCAGTATCAGACCCATGACGAAGGCAAATATAAACATCAGTAGCACGACAATGAGCATCGGCAACTTCCCCAGTATCGGCTGCAGCAGCGCCGAGATTGACACGTTTTTTTGGAACAGATGATTTAGGCAAATCAGCGTCAGAATGGCATTTAGATAAGCACGTACAACCAGCAAAATCAGGCTATAGACGAGTGAAGTGGTTGTATCGATTGGCTCCTGAGTTTGCAGCCAGGCCACCCCAAACCCAACGATCGAGGCGATTAACATTAACGGCCAAACGAATTTAAAACACTCTGAAAACAGCTGGCAGCCCTGCTTCACCACATTCCAAATGCCCTGTTCACCCTCCGCTAAAACCAAACTGCTCACTCCTTTCGATATCGTTTTGACTCATGTGCGCTCGATGTTGGGATTCTAACGAATTGCCTCACTATTCTCGTCTCCGGCAATCCGTGAGT
>JBLHQQ010000020.1:0-18578 GCA_047625245.1 Candidatus Azotimanducaceae bacterium | reverse complement strand
CACCAGAATCCTCGATGCCAGCACGGCTCATCGAGTCGCTGCGGATTGGGTATTTGGATTGCCGGAGCTTACACCGCAACAGAGGTCATCGATCAGAAGCGCTCGCCTAGTCTCTAATCCTGGTTGCTACTCGACTGGTTTCCTCCTTGCTATCCATCCTCTGGTGGCAACAAAGATCGTAAGTCGAGACGCTCAACTGAGCATAAATGCGGTTTCTGGTTACTCCGGGGGCGGCAAAAAAATGATTGAAACTTATGAGGCAAGAACTCAGCAAGGCGAGCCGTGGTGGGTCAGACCCTATGCCCTTTCCTTTGGTCACAAACACGTGCCTGAAATGAAGCATTTTGCGAAACTCAACCAAGCGCCGTTATTCACGCCTTCGGTCGGGCATTATCGGCAGGGAATGCTCGTTAGCATGCCCCTGGCTGCAAACCAGCTGACAGGACACCAGGGTGTTCAAGAGGTTTTTGAAGCACTCTCTGCCTATTACGAAAAAGAAGCCTGCGTCACCGTCCATAGTCCTAATGGAGCTGATGACGTCGAAGATGGCTTTCTAAACCCACAAATCAACAATGACACCAATCGAAATGACATCTACATTTTTGGTAACGAACAGCACATTCAGGTGATTTCGATTCTCGATAACCTAGGCAAAGGTGCTGCCGGAGCTGCCGTACAAAACCTAAACCTAATGCTGGGTGTCGATGAACTCAGCTCGTTAAACCTCTGATCCGGAAGTAGAATAAACGTGGCCTACACTGACTTAGCAACAATTGAACTCCAGAAGTTAGAGACAACATTAACTGAAGCTTACGCTGATTATAAAGGCCGCGGCCTAAATCTGGATCTCACGAGGGGCAAACCCGCAGCCGACCAGCTTGATCTCGCCAACGAGCTCGACGGCATTCTAGATGGGTTTTATCTTCTCCAGGACGGTACCGACGTACGCAACTACGGTGGTCTGTTAGGTATTCCTGAAGCCAGACAGCTCGGTGCAGAAATGCTCAACTGCCGGTCTGAGCACATCATGGTCGGAGGCAACAGTTCTCTTAACCTGATGCATAACTACGTCGACTTTATGATTCAGTCCGTATGGCGGGCTGAGGCTGAGGCTACTCAAGCTTCCATTAAATTTCTCTGTCCTGTCCCGGGTTACGATCGGCATTTCACCATTTGCGAACATTTTGGGATCGACATGATTCCGGTTGAGCTGTCAGACACTGGACCGGACATGGACGAAGTTGAACGGCTAGTCGCTTCCGACCCGATGATTAAAGGGATCTGGTGCGTACCCAAATATTCCAACCCCGGCGGTGAAACCTATTCTGCTGAGACAGTAAAACGCTTCGCTCAGTTGAACGCAAAAGCTGGCGCAGACTTCAGAATCTTCTGGGACAATGCTTACGCCGTGCACCACCTCGCCGACCAACACGACGTACTGCTCAGTTTGATGAGCGAGGCGGAGAAGCAGAAAACTGAAGCATCTGTCGTGATATTCGGCTCAACCTCTAAGGTCACCTTTGCGGGTGCCGGCATATCATTTATCGGTTTATCCTCCGCCAATCTGACCGCTTTCGAGCGACACATGGCAACATCAACCATCGGCTTCGACAAGGTCAACCAACTTCGCCATGTTCGTTTTTTGAAGGACTCGAATGGGATTGTCGCCCATATGGAAAAACATCGCACCTTGATAGAGCCAAAATTCCAGGCTGTTTTGCATGCTCTTGAGACAGAACTCGCAGAGACGGGCATCGCGCAATGGTCCAAGCCCCGGGGAGGCTACTTCATCTCTCTTAACACTCGACCCGATCTGGCAAGAAAAATCGTCCAATTAGCGGGAGAAATTGGTGTTAAGCTCACCCCCGCAGGTGCGACTTATCCTTATGGCCACGATCCAAAAGACGAAAACATCCGGATTGCACCGACCTATCCCACGACTTCCAGCTTGAAACAGGCCGTCGAGGTTCTAATCACATGCATCAAGTTGGCCAGCGTCCGGCAACTGCTGGGCAATGACAACGAGTAATCACATTACATGAAGTTTTTCAAAAACCTCCTAAGATCTTCTGAAAACGAAGCTGACACCGAAAGCACCGATCAAAGCAAAAGCGCGCCTCAAAAGGCAGAAGTTGAACAGGTAAGGCCGTCTCAGAAGAAGAAACCCCAGGCCAAACCCGTGGCTAAACCGCGTGTTAATGCAAAGGGATATTTTGCCACTCTCGAGTTACCGGAAGCCCTTGATCACGCCATTGGTGAATTAGGCTTTAGTGATTGCACAGCAGTTCAAAAAGAAGTTTTACCGCACTCAATAGACGGCAGTGACATCATCGCCCAGGCGCAGACCGGCACTGGTAAAACCGCTGCATTCCTAATTTCAATTATCACCTATCATCTTGAAAACCCCGAGGTCGAGAAGCGAAAGGCCGGCACTCCCTTTGCTCTGGTCATTGCTCCAACCAGAGAGTTGGTGATGCAAATTACTCAAGATGCAATGGATCTATCTAAATTTTGCGACTTTTCATCCATCTCCGTTGTGGGCGGTATCGACTACGAGAAGCAAAAAACTCAACTCAAAAAGCCCATTGATCTTGTTGTCGCCACACCAGGTCGATTGTTGGATTTTATGCGCAGCGGCGTTATTGACCTATCTCAAATTGAAACCCTTGTCATTGATGAAGCGGATCGAATGCTCAGCATGGGTTTTATTCCTGATGTGAAAGACATCATTCGCCGAACGCCAAAGAAAGAAAATCGCCAGACTCAGCTTTTCAGCGCAACTTTTAGTGACGACATCAAACGTCTTGCTTCGAGTTGGACGCTAGACCCCGTGCGCATCGAAATTGAACCAGAAAAGATCGCCGTCGATAGTGTCAAACAGGAAGTCTACCTGACCGCCGCCGATCAAAAAATTACCGTCCTATATAACCTCATTCATCAGGAAGGTGTCGGTAAGGTGATGATTTTTGTTAATCGTCGAGATCAAACCCGACGCGTCGAAAGTCAGCTGCATCGCTACGGTATTGATTGCGGTTTGCTGACCGGCGAAGTACCGCAGAAGAAGCGCATTCAGACTCTCGATCGATTCAAGAGCGGCGAACTTCGTGTTTTGGTTGCAACAGACGTCGCTGGCCGGGGTATTCATGTCGATGACGTGACCCATGTCGTGAATTACAACCTGCCGGAAGATCCCGAGGATTATGTTCATAGAATCGGCAGAACCGGTCGAGCAGGTGCAAAGGGTACTTCTATTAGTCTCGCCTGCGAGGATGATGCGTTTATGCTGCCCAGCATCGAGACACTACTCGGCGTACCCATGGTTTGCGAACAAACACCGACCAGCTTATTGACGCCGCTGCCTGCACCTACTCGCAGTGCAAGAGAACACAAATCTAGCCCCAAACCTCGAGATAAACGCCGTGGCAGGTAAAAGCCGTGGCAGATAAGCCCAAGCCTCTTTTAAGTGCTGGGGAGATCGCAGCACTTAAAGAACAGAAGGTTGTTCACCAGCACAACGGCAATGCGGTCAGACATACGCGTTCGCTAACAGACCTACTAGGCCTTGAAGATATCGGCGTGCATATGGTGCGCATAGAACCCGGTCACGACTCGACAACGTTCCATACTCATCATTTTGATGAGGAATTTTTATATATTATCTCCGGCCGTGGTATCGCCCGACTAGGCGATGTCGAACAAGAAATAGGAGCCGGTGATTTTTTGGCTTTCGGCAAACATTCTGTAGCTCACAGCCTCACCAATTCGTTTCATGAAGATCTCGTCTACCTAATGGGTGGCAGCCGCAATGAGGTCGACGTGTGTGACTATCCGGATTTAAACAGGCGACAATATCGACTCAACGGCAATCGAGAATTTGTCGACATGGAGCAAATTACCCGTGTCCCCCCTCGCTAGAATGTCATTCTATAAACGGGTGGTGAGAGCTTACGTGCGCCAATCGCTCAAATGAGCTTCAACAGTGGCTCTATCAGAACCAAAACGGCCAGAATGATGAAAGCGACAGGACCCGCTTCGAAATCAGGCGCCCCTTGATGTGGCAATGGTCTCCGGCAACGGGATCTACGTACAAGACCAGTGCGGCTCTGTTGATTTGACCCTAGACGGCTGGGGTACCACCGTCATTGGTGGCTCAGCGCCCCAACCAGCCAATATTTGGCCAAGCCAGAAGATCAATCGCGCTTGGAGAAACCACTCTTTAGAGAAACTCGGGCAGGCTCAGTCGATGATCAAAAACTTCATTATTTTGGCACTGGTCACCATCAACGGGATTTTTGGCTGGACGCTGTTTCAAGAAATCCAGCCCGCCGATGCCCCAGCCCTGTCAGGAACCCAGGCAGCAGTTGTCAACCAGACACCTGAATCACTCGACTCTGAGATTCAAGGGTCCTTTGCCAAAGGCTTCGTCGCGAAACAGGCTCGCCAAATACTCAGTATTGATTCTGATTACGAATCCCTGATTGACCAACTTCGCGATGCAGGGTACGACGAACCATTGTTACGCCAGATTATACTCGCGACGATCAATCGCGATCATCTGCTGCTGCAGTCAAACGTGGCAAAAGCACCCTACTGGCAGCCCGTGAATAAAGACCCAGAAGAAAAATTGACCAAACAGACCGCCTGGGAAGCAGACAGACGGCAGCAATTGCTTGATCTATTCGGCACGGACATTGTTGATGACCCAATGTTCGAAGAAATTTTTAAGCCGCTTAACGATAGTCTTGCCTTCTTGAGTTCGGAAAAACAGATCAAACTTTATGAGTTGCAAAGACATGACGAAGCAAAGTCCCAAAATCTTTTCTCCGGAGGATTTACCCAGGAGACCAGAGAGGACCTGCAGGCTCAAAGACAGAACCTACAGCGACAGATCGCTGAGCTTTTGGGCACCACGGAAACATTCGAATACCAGATGAGAGAATCGCGACTTGCAGACAGAATGAGGCAAGGTTTAAACGATTTCGATTACTCCGAACAGGAGTTCCGAGAGATCTTCACGATAAGACAGGAGAACGAAGGTGTGGACTTTAGCCGGTTTTCTAATCGCGCTGATTTTCGAGCCCAAAGAGAGCAAAGTGAAGCGCGAATTCAAGACTTTCTCGGACCCAGTCGCTACGAAGAATATGCTCGTAGCCAAGATCCATCCTATCGTTCATTGCAATCCATCGGTGAGCGATATGGCAATTCCACGGCCGAGATTAATGAAATCTACGCCATATCCCTTGACGCGAGTGATCAGATTAGCCAGCTTCGCGATTCCAGCTCGCTCAGCCGAGAAGACCGCCAACAACGAACGGGAGAAATCCGCCAGGAGTCATTTGATAAGATCGAGCGGATCGCCGGTAAAGAGACCGCTGATTCTGTCAAAGAAAATTCCCGCCGAATGGGCTTTGGAGGTCGCGTCAGACCGGGCGGCTAGTAGCTAGATCGTTTGATTCAGCGTTTCAGTTGACGCACACTGTTCTCATAGAACGTCACCCTAAGGCTCGAATGCAAACTATCAAAATCGACGAACCGATTAATGTCCTCGGGGGCAAACTCGAGCCCTGCAGCATTGAACCCATGACAGGCTTTCTTCGTGATGGCTGTTGTAACACTTGCAAGGAGGATGTCGGCTCTCATACCGTCTGCATCGAACTCAGCAAAGAGTTTCTTGAATACTCCAGATTTGCCGGTAATGATCTGTCGACGCCCCATCCGGAGTTTGGCTTCCCTGGCCTCAAAGCCGGAGATAGGTGGTGCCTTTGTGCTGCACGATGGCTGGAAGCATATGAAAACGACATGGCACCAAAAGTCTTTCTTCAAAACACTCATATCAAAGCACTCGACATCGTACCAAGAGAACAACTCGAGGCTTTTGCCGTCACCGTTAACTAAAGAGGCACACCATGAGTAAGAGACTTCAGAATAAAAAGGTTTTGGTGACCCAATGTGATGACTATATGGGGCCAGCTATTTGCAAATTGTTCCAAGCCGAGGGTGCTGCGGTTTCTGCAGTACCCGGTTTCGTTCCCGGTGATCAGTCTGTTGCTGAGTATGCTGCCGATTTAGATGATATCGATATCTTGATCGCTAATCTGGCCTTTGATCCAACGAGTTCTCCGATTACCGATATTACTGACGAAGGCTGGCAGCGACTATTTGATGTCATGGTCCACCCACTCATGAGTCTAGTGCGCCATTTTGGGCCCAAAATGGTTGAGCGGGGACATGGCAAGATCGTCGCCATCACCAGTGCTGCCCCGCTTCGAGGTATTGCTGGGTCGTCGGCCTATTGCGCCGCACGGGGCGCACAGAATGCTTTTATCAAAGCCAGTGGTATTGAATACGCCAAACACAATGTACAAATTAACGCGGTAGCTCAAAATTACGTGAGTAACCCTGCCTACTTTCCCGATGATCTTGTGGCATCAGAGCGATTTCAGAAGCATCTTCAACGCAACGTTCCCATTGGTCGGGTCGCAAGACCTGAGGAATCGGCTGAGCTAGCCTTATTTTTGGCATCAGACAAGAGCGACTTTATGGTCGGTCAGGTGGTTCCATTCTCAGGCGGTTGGGCCATTAATAGTTGATTCCCTGAGTTGATTCAAAACATGAAGAAAAATGTTCACGTTTGGCATGTCGAGATTACCCATTCGAATCAGATCACGCAGCCATTCCCTGACAAGCCCTACGAGCTTCGCCGAGTGGAAACTAACCTGCCGGAACTCAATCGAATGCTCTATGTTGCCGTTGGCGCCCAGTGGCTTTGGTATGAACGACTTGGCTGGAGTTATCAGAAATGGCAGAAGTTCTTAAATCGACCCAACATTCAAACCTGGGTAGCTTATGACGGCGCAACACCCGTTGGCTATTTTGAACTAGAAGCACAGCCCGCCGGTTCCGCGGAAATTTGCTACTTTGGCTTGCTGCCGGAGTTTATTGGCAAAGGGTTCGGCGGACATCTGCTAAGAGACGCAATTGATAAAGGCTGGCAACTCGGCGGAAAACGAATCTGGCTGCACACCTGTACGCTGGATCACCCGAGGGCACTGCCAAATTATCAGGCTAGAGGTTTTAAGGTTTTCAAAGAAGAAGACATTATTGCCAACATTCCAAATGAGGCGATCCAACCCTGGAAAGGAGCCAACAAACCCGCAACAGTGGAAGGCATACCAGCGTGAACGTACTTGTCTGTTGGAATTGCGGCAATGGTCTCTCCTCGGAACCCTTACCCATCAGTCGCCACGCAAGCTGCGATAATTGCGGGGAATTTCTGCACTGCTGCCGCTTCTGCACCCAGTACGACACAAATAGGCCTGGCGCCTGTGATAACGATCTCACAGAGCCCCCGAACGAAAAAACAATCGCCAACTTCTGTGAGTACTTCTCGCCTAATAGCACTGCCTATTCGGGCATAAAAACCACTAGCGATGACGTCACGGCCAAACTGGCCGGTCTTTTTGGTGAAGATATCGAAGTGCCAGAATCCGCCAGCAGTAACCCGCTAGATGATCTGTTTAAGGATTGATTGAGATGACCACGGAACTTGTTGATCTGCTAAATGCATTCACAACCAACAAACACCCTGGGCACGTCGGTGTCACCCTGACGGTTTGTGAGACGGAGCGGATTGAGATCATATGTGGTAACGGAGCCTGTAGTAGCCGGCACAGGCTTCCTTTGGGCTCCAGCGGTCTTTACCCTGGCAGACGGGCTTTGCGCTGCACCCAGATGATTCTAACAAAATAGAGATAGAGTCCACCCACCATATTCAAATAAACTCGAGTCTTAGGCATCTCAATCTAACTCCCAATACCGCTATGAACCCCTTACAATGGTCACTATGAAACGCGTTCACATTACCGGCTGTCGTCGTAGCGGCACAACCCTGCTGTTTGAGATGCTGGCCACCTGTTTTCGTCACGACGATCACTGTGAGCACGAGCAATCAATATTCGTGCCGGTGGATGGCACCAACCAATCACTCTACTTCAGTAAAAAGCCTTCGGACATCACCCACATACACCGGGTGTTTAGAGCTGATCCCCAGCTTCATCTTATTTATGTGCGGCGCGACCCCAGGGCTGTCATCACCAGCACTCATCCGACCCGATCGGATATTTATTATGCGAGTTTCGAACGCTGGTTGCGGTACGAGCGGGCCGTTACTCCCCTACTGCAACATCCACGATTTCATCTAGTGTCGTACGAAGAATTAGTCTCAGAACCGGACGTTGTTCAGCAACGCCTGATGAATCAGTTTGGTTTTCTGGAGGCGCTGCATACTTTCTCTCAGTTTCACGAATTCGCAAAATCATCGGAGAAAGCCCAGATATCCTTGAAAGGATTACGACCCATAAGCCGATCGAGTCTCAACGCCTGGCAGCAACACTTGCCACGAATTCGCTTTCAGCTAGATCGCTATCCGGAGCTGAAACAAATTGTTCGCAAATACGGTTATGAAGCCAGCGATGGCTGGTTAACGGCATTGGAAGATGTCCTTGCAAAAGCACAAACCTATGGCGAGAAAACACCCAACTGGCTTCAGCGAAAGGAGACAGACCTTCGATTGATGCTGAAGAGTCGGGCTTACCTTAAGCGTTGTTAGAAGGCGTTGCCAGTGAGCTTGGTCAATACGCCTGGCCCGGTAACCAGGTCACAATCGCCGGTAAAACAAATATCAGTACGAGACCGACCAACTGCAGCACAACAAATGGCAGAACACCTCGATAGATCATCGATACAGATATTTCCGGCGGCGCCACACCCTTCAAATAGAAGATCGCAAAGCCCACAGGCGGCGTTAAAAACGAAGTCTGCAAACAGACGGCAAAAAGCACCGTGAACCACACCAGGTCAAAACCAAGGCCCATCACCACGGGGCTTACAAGCGGCAATACGATCAAGGTGATTTCAATCCAGTCGAGGAAAAAACCCAGAATAAACGTGAACAAAAGAATTCCAATCAAGATGCCCGTGGGCCCAAAGGGTAATCCATTTAGCATTCCCGCGATGAGCTCATCTCCGCCGAGCCCCCTCAGTACTAACGAGTAAGCAGTCGCACCGATAAAGATCGCGAAAATATAGGCCGTTGTTCGAGTGGTTTCATAGAGTACTTCCTGCAAAACAGGCAAGTTCAGTTGCCGATTCATCCAGGCCAATAGCAATGCACCAAAGGCCCCTACCCCAGCAGCCTCCGTTGGGGTTGCGATACCAAAAAAGATAGAACCTAACACCGCAACGATCAAACCCGCAGGGGCAAAGATAGAAATGATCACATTCAAAATCAAGGTTGCTGACAAAGGCTCAGGGTTTTCTGGCACCGGTGCAGCATCAGGATTTAGATAAGCGTAACCCAGAATGTAAATGACAAAGAGGCTACCCAATAACAATCCAGGAAACAGCGCTCCTAGAAATAAATCACCCACGGGCATTGCCAGTCGATCCGCCATCAACACCAGCATGATGCTGGGTGGAATTAGAATACCTAAAGTGCCAACTGCACATACCGTCCCAACAGCTAGCTCCGGTTTGTACTTTAGCTCCAGCATCTTGGGCAGACCCAGCAATGCCAAGAGCACAACTGAAGCACCAATAATACCTGTCGTCGCTGCGAGCAAAATACCAATCAGTGCGACGGTAACCGCCATGCCGCCACGCACCGCACCAAACAGTTTGACGAAATTGGACATTAAGCGTTGCGCAACGCCCGCCTTGTCTAACATCAGCCCCATAAAAATAAACATCGGCAATGCCACTAACACCCAATTATTCATCACATCCCACATTCGTTCTACCGCAATAGAGCTGTAGTCCCAGGACATAGCGATGGGCAATGCAAAATCAACTCGCAGCAGAATGCCGAGAGCAGTAAACAGCACCGCAAGACCGCCCAATACCCAGGCAACAGGGAAGCCCGTGAAGATCAGGCCAATAAAAGCTAGAAACATCAAGATCGAAAGAATGTCACCGACCATCATCTTCTCCGAACAGATAGATCCAGACTCTGGACAGTCGGGCAATACTACTTACCAGCAATAGAACAAAGCCGATGAGCAGAAAACTTTTTATCACCCAACGAAAGGGCAATCCCCCTGGGGCTTCTGACACTTCACTATTCAAAAATGAATACTCAACAAAGGGTATTGAATAGAAAATCACCATCACCAAAAATGGCAGGAGGAGGAGCAAAATTCCATACAATTCAATCCAAGCCTGATGTCGGGGTTTGAGCCTGGCCCTGACCACATCGACCCTGACATGCGAGTCAGTGACGTTGGCATAGGACAACCCCAGCAAAAATCCAATGGCGTATAGGTGCCACTGGATCTCTTCGAACTCAATGCGGCCCTCACCAAAGACGTAGCGCATCACTACATTGAGTACGATCACAGCCAGCAACAATAACCATAGCCAGGAAACCAGTTGACCCAGCCGCGTGAGCTGTTGATCTACCCAGGCAGAAAACGGATTGTGAGGCCACTCCACCATTAAAAGTCTCGATCTAGATAAGCATTACGTTTCCAATGCTGATAACTGGCCTGAAAGCGCTTTTGCGACGCCCAAATTCTGGCAAAGTCCTCGTCATTGTCAGCTTCTTCTCGCAACACTTCCTCTGTCACAGCCTTTAGTTCCCGTAGAATCGCGTCTGGGAACTTCACCGTGGTCACGCCCTTGGCGGCAAAGCCTTGCATTACCTCTCCTTGAATAGCCTCTCCTCTAGATAGGTTGCGCATCACGCCCGCGGTGCAGGTTGTATTGATCAGCTCTTTATCAGAGGCCGGCAATCGATCCCAGACCGGTTTATTCACCACCAGATGCGCCGCGGTGAAGGTCTGATGCCAACCAGGAAAGTAGTTGTACTTTGCTACTCGATCAAAACCCAGCATTTGATCAACGGCCGGCATCGAATACTCGGTCGCATCGATAGCGCCTTTTTCTAGTGCCTGAAAAATTTCACCACCGGGAATCAGCGTGACCGAAGCACCCAGTTTTTGAAGAACCTTGCCCCCTAGTCCAGCAAAGCGGATTTTTAATCCACGCAGGTCTTCCAACGTATCAATTCGCTTTCGAAACCAACCCGCCGTTTCTGGGCCAATAATGCCGCACAACACTGGATGGATATTGTGTTCGGCATAAATTGCTTCGGTCAGCATTTTGCCCTCGTCCTCAAAATACCAGGCGGTAAATTCCCAGGGCTCCATACCAAAGGGTACGGCAGACAGTAGAGGTGTCGCTGCTATCTTGCCTTGATCGTAACCAAGCCATGTATATCCCGCTTCAACCTTACCGTCCCGCACGCTGTCGGTGATGCTAAAAGCTGGCATCAGCATACCCGGTTCAAAAACCTGCAACTTGATACGATCGTTGGAAGACACCTTCAACGATTCAGTCACATAGAGGATGTTGTCACCGAGGGCGGGGAGGTTACTGCCAAAAGCGATGGGCACGCGCCAGGATACAGCCTCAGCCACCTTGGATGGAGCATTATCGGACTGCGCCAGCCTACTGATACTGTTCGATTGACGAAGAGAAGCTGCTGCCAATATGCCGACCACAAATGCAACGACAATGGCGAATCCAGCGGATCGATTGCTCCAGAGGTTTTTTCTACTCATAATGCCCTCTTTTTCTCCATCATACCGTCTTGGGTTTTTGGCACAATGTATAAGCTCCAGCGTTATACTATTGACGCTCTCGTCACCCTTTTAAAAGACAACAATGACACCTAAATTGACTCCCGATTGGTTCGATCACAACCTGACCACTGCACCTAACCATCATGCCTTAAAAGTACTCGGCGCTTCCATTCACTACCAAACCTGGTCTTCAAGTGAAAACGACAGCCCTGGCCTGCTATTTGTCCACGGCCATGCCGCCCATGCCCACTGGTGGGATTTTGTCGCACCGGAGTTCTGCCAACAGTATCAGGTGGGGGCACTAGACATGAGTGGTAACGGCGATAGTGGCCATCGAGAGCAATATCGGCCGAGTCAATTTGCAGCAGAGATTGTCGCTGTCGCTAACGCCCTAGGACCCCGCACCATAGTCGTTGCCCATAGTTTCGGTGGTTCGATGGCCCGAATCGCCGCACACCTGCACCCAGAAGAATTCAAGGCCCTGATATTGGTCGATTCAGTCATCTCGCCAACCCGCAGGGCGCCGTTGACGCCGCAACCAGTCAATGCGCCACGGCAGCGCTCTTATCCGGGTCTGAAAGAAGCTCAACGTCGGTTTCGACTGCGTCCACCGCAACCAAGGCCCGCCGATTACATTATCGACCATCTTTCAAAACATTCTGTTCGTCAGAGTCAACAAGGTTATCAGTTTAAGTTGGACCCACAGGTATTCGACAAGCTTTGGCCCGACGAATACGAGTATCCCGACGCGGCTTCAATGATGCAGGGCCTGAAAATTCCGGCTGCTTATATATATGGAGAATTGAGCCGTTTTTGTCCGCCAGAGGCTCTCGAGTTACTGAAGACGCTGTTTCCACCGGAACGATTGAAAATGGTGGCAGCGGCCCACCATCATGTCTTTCTCGATCAGCCTTTGAGGTTTAATGAGGTACTCAAGGAAGTGTTGGCAAACCTTTCGTTAGATGAATCTTTTGTTGGATGAACCTATGTTGATCGATTCTTTATTGATTGGGCTTAAGCCGAATTAATCGATTGTGATGCGCTGCATTTTGCGATGTTGGGGCCAATAGTCATTGATGGGCTTATGCTGGGTGATACGGTTATCCCAAAAAGCCACCGAATGTGTCTGCCAGCGAAAACGACAGGTGAATTCTGGTGTGGTCACATGCTGATAAAGAAATTCCAATAACACTCGGCTTTCCTTTTCCTTCATTCCTTTAATACCCGTCGTGAATAAGGAGTTCACATAAAGACCTCGCTTACCAGATTCGGGGTGAGTTCGAACAATGGGATGTTCTACAGGCGGATTGTCCCGCACCATAGCCGCCAAACGTTCGCTACCTCCTGGTTCCGCTAGGCTTTCTCTAAATCCGTGGGAAAAGTCATGAACCGCAGTCAAACCCGAAAGCAAAGACTGCATTTGGTCGGATAATCCCGCAAAGGCTGCGGACATCGAGGCAAACATGGTGTCGCCGCCTTTCTTCGGGGCAATAACGCTATGAAGAATTGACCCCATTGGTGGCGATTGACGGAAGGTCATATCCGTATGCCAAAGCTCAATCTTTGAAGGCCGATCTTCGTCGTTTTCTAGAATAGTGATCTGGGGGGAACCTGAAACGTGGTCATAGGCTTCATGAAACTGGGAAGGACCAAAATGGTTGGCGAGTGCGACGTGATGTTCAGGCTGGAGTGGTTGATCACGGAAAAACAGAACCTCGTAATCAAGTAAACCTCTGCGGATCTCCGCCAGGTCAGATTTTGCTAGCGGCTGACAAAGGTTGATGTCATGGACTATTGCACCAATAGTGCCAGAATACGCTTCAAATTCCATGACATTTGATCTTCTTTATTAGCCTGCACCATCGAGGTGGGTAATGAGCTTAGCGATCTGACCTTCCATTTCGGTGATCAGCTCCTTAGTTTTGTGTACAGACAACGCAACGGTTCGCCCTTCGCCCAGTCGGGCAAGACCATTTTGAAGTTGCAGCGCCGTTGCTTTGGCTTCGTCTAGCTGACTCATAAATTATCCTGTGTTTTGATCATAAGCTCCGCGCGCATGATACTTCATTTAGAACCGTGCTTCATTACTGATGTTCGTCCTATAATCCGCCTCCCTAAAGGATGCGATTGTAGTCAATGAACCACCAACTTGAGACCGATTACGCCGGAGTCAACCTAAGACTAGACTATTCCGACACAGTAGAAGCGCATCTATATATTAATGGTGTGCACCGCGATGAGGCCAAAAGCGACTCGAACAACATCACCTTACGTTTAGCCTCGCCACTTCAAACTGGCTACGAGCAGCATGAATTCATAGAAGTGATGGCCGTTTACACGCCGACCAGCATTTCGGTGCGCCTGTCTTCAGCGGATCAGTTGATTGCCGAACAGCAAGTCAATCGTTAGCGACCGGTTTGCTTTGCCCTGCTCGACCGTCATACTAAAGGACACGTAGGCTCACAAAAAACGGTAAAGAAAAACGACACCAAACCGACACCAAAAAGGTGTTGATCGAGGAATTCATGAACCCAGAACCTCAGCAAGTCAGATCCCGAGAGCCCGCCGAATACGGGTCGCAAAATAACGCACAACTGGATACCGCCACCGGGCTTTTCTCGATATCGTCAATAGATTGGCGTATTTGGCTTGGTGTTGTCGTCACGGTTGTGTGGCTGCTAGTGCTTGGGATGTACATCTCTGGTGCCGTTGGTTGGTTTAATCTCGGCAAAGTGCCTATCGATATCCTCGGTAGCTTTCTTGAAGGTTCTTTTGCCCCCCTCGCATTTCTCTGGTTTGTGTTGGCCTACTTTTCTCAGCAAAAGGAATTGGCCCAGAATACTGAGGCCTTAAAAATGCAGTCCCTCGAGATGCAGCGTTCCGTGGAACAAGCATCTATCCAGTCAACCGCCATCTCTGAATCTGAAATGCATGCCAGACGCGAAGCATTTTTACGAACTCACGATATTGTGAAACAGCAATTGGGTAATGTCCTGGGGTTTTTATACATTTCAAGCCAGGGTAGCAATGCAACGGGGAATGTCCCTCCTGAAAAAATCTCCGAACTGTGGCACAGAAATTCCCAACAGAACTCTGAGGTGTTTTCTTGGCAGTTATTGGAACTCTCCTTCCTTCATGGAGATAGCTACGCTTACAAATTGTTTTGGGGTACACCGGTTCGAACCAAACACTCCAACAAATTCATCTTCAACTTTGAGCGCTTGTTGGCTGCCGCCCGTGAGTGCGATAGCAGCTCCATGATTTACGATGCCGTTTCCGGCAGTGCTCACGGCCACGTCTACGAAAGAATGACCGGATTTAGAGCAAATCCACCAGCGGGCTATACCTTCGGAGTTTTTGACTACGACCCGGATTCGAAAGAGCCCGAATAACAGCCACACAAAAGAGACATGTCATGAAACCACTGCTTCTTATTTTTCTCGCGACGATCAGTTTTTATAGTCAAGCTGCAGAAGATCGCTGGGCAAAGATTGAGATCAAGGTCATACCCGTCACAGACACCATTTATATGCTGGAGGGCGCCGGCGGCAATATTGGCGTGTCCTACGGAGCTAGCGGTATGCTGATGATTGATGACCAGTTCGAACCACTGGCAGGAAAAATCAAAGCGGCGCTTAAAACCATCGGCGACGAAGCCCCAACCTATCTTCTCAATACCCACTATCACGGAGATCACACCGGCGGTAACGGCCAATTTGGATCCAACAGTATCATCATGGCGCACCAAAATGTTCGCGTTCGATTGCTGGACGGCGACACTCAGAGTAACTATCCTGCTCAGGCACTGCCTGTTATCACCTACTCTGAGAACGCCAGCCTCTATTTTAATGGAGAAGAAATCCACATGACTCATACCCCAAGTGGTCACACTGACGGCGATAGTATGGTGCACTTTAAAACCTCCAATGTTGTTCATATGGGAGATAACTTCTTTAACGGCAGATTTCCCTATGTCGACCGGGGAGCTGGCGGCTCTGTACAAGGTCTAATTTCTTCGGTAGAGAGCATGCTGACCTTAATGGATGACAAAACCAGGGTTATTCCCGGCCATGGATCTCTGGGGAACATGGCAGATCTGAAAGACTATCTCGACATGTTGAAAGCGACCAGCGACGCCGTAAAACTTATGATTGCAGACGGCAAAAGCGAACAGACTATCCTGGACACTGGCTTTGATGAAAAATGGGATTCCTGGGGCACGGGTTTTATCAACCAAGAACGTTGGATCAAGACTCTGTACGCTACCTACCAGTAACCCGGAGGTTATATGGATCCTATTGCTATCATTAAAGCTGACCGAATCGAAGCACGCAAGATTCAAGATCCTAATGCGGACATTTGTTTTCTCGCCCTCGCCTCTTCCGACG
Source organism: Candidatus Azotimanducaceae bacterium (assembly GCA_047625245.1). GTDB lineage: Bacteria > Pseudomonadota > Gammaproteobacteria > Pseudomonadales > Azotimanducaceae > JAHRVQ01. The sequence continues at coordinate 2,551 of JBLHQQ010000020.1, read as the reverse complement.
GCGAAGCTTCTGTGCGGACATTGGTCGTTCGAGACATAGTCGACAGATCTATTCGGTTGTTTATTAATAGCACTAGCCCAAAGTGGCGTCTGCTAAAAAACGGCGCCCAGTACGAACTATTGCTCTGGTACCCTACCCAACAGAAGCAGTTTCGAATTCAGGGCGCGACAAATATGGTCGAGCCGGAAGAGGTGAAAAGCAACTGGTTTCGTCGACCACGAGGCTCTAAACAACTCGACTATGTCTATAAAGAATTTGCACCCCAAAGTAGTGAGATTGCTTCACGAGATGTGTTGGTAGACGAAATCAACCGCATCAAACACAGCTATAAACCCGACGATATGTTGCCACCGGACGAGGCGACAGGCGTCGAACTGGTAGCCGATCGGATTGAAATGCTGGACCTGAATCGAGAAGACCGCATTCACGATCGGCGGGTATTTCTCCATGACGGAGTCGCTTGGCAGCAGAAGTTTCTCATTCCCTGACCGATAGCAACATAATCCAAACCAGCCTTTGACACGCCCTCGATCATGGGCTAAATTCCGCTACAGAAATACGCGTTTGCATCCTAACCGGGGGGGATCGACAAGCGTGCCGAATGACTCCCTGAACGTAAAAAGGAGGTGATCCCATCATATATCAGTCTATTAAGGGAGCCTCCGAGCTGTCTAACTAGTTAGGCGTCTCGGAGCTCGCTCCCTACGTTGACGAAGCCCCGACGATCTTCGGAATCTGTCGGGGCTTTTTCGTTTCTGGCTAATGGCTTTTTCGTTTCTGGCTAATGGCTTTTTATCGCTAAAGGCTTTTTAACCCAATGCTATTCGGTCACGCGTTTGATGCCCTGCAGGGTCGCAAAGCAGGTGTCGTTGGCGGTGCTCAAAAAATCTTCCATGAAAGGTGAGTCCTGCTGATCTTCGCGAATCGCAGCATAGAGGGTTGCCCAAAGACCATGTTCTCCCAGACTCTTGGCGACAACGGTTTTGATCGGCTCGTACTCCGCTAGACTCCAATTCGGCAAACTTGCAACACCACGGCCACTCGCCACCAGTTGCACAACCATCGCGGTAAGTTCAGCAGTACGAATTTCTTTCGGCTCAACATCCGCCGGATCCAAAAATCGTGTAAAGACATCTAGTCGATCGCGCTCAACCGGATACATGATCAGCACCTCATTCGCCAAATCCGATGGTTCAATAAAACTTCTTTGAGAGAGCCTATGTTGAGGGTTAACCGCCAACATCGCTTCGTATCGAAATAGCGGCACATAGGTGACGCCCGGAAGCTTCACAGGGTCCGAGGTAATCACCAGGTCCAGATCTCCCCTGACAAGAGCAGGCAGGGGTGCAAAGTTAAACCCGCCGGTAATATCCAATTCAACTTCTGGCCAATTGCCCCGGTACTTGTCCATGCAGGGCACGAGCCACTGGAAGCAGCTGTGGCACTCGATACATATATGCAGACGGCCCGCTTCGCCGCCGGCCAAACGGGCGATATCCCTCTCTGCCAGTTTGAACATAGGCATTACGTCATCGGCAAGATTGAGCAACCGACGTCCAGCACTGGTAAATCGAGGCGGCTTCGTCTTTCGAACAAATAGCCGGCAGTCCAACCTGTCTTCCAGGTCTTTAAGCTGGTGAGACAGGGCAGATTGGGTGAGAAACAAGCGGTCCGCTGCTTCCACCAGGCTTCCGGTGTCGCGCAGTGCGACCAGCGTTTTAAGATGTCTGAGCTCGATCAAAGTGGTTTCCGTTGTTAGTGATAAGTTAGTGATAAGTTAGTGATAAGTTGGTGATAAGTTGCTAACTGGTTGCCGATATGAGGAGGTTTAACGTAAATGCCGATTTAAACAAATTTTCTTCATCTTACCAATATCTGCGTAAAGGTGCGCCGGTCTGCAAAAGAAAGCCGTCCAGACCCTGAAACACTTGACTCAGAAGCCATCCGAGTAAAGATAGATGTAGAATAAAAATTAAGAAATGGCGGAACGGGTTATGTTTAACCCACCATCGGTGGTGATTGAGTCATTTTCAAAGAATTGATTGAGCATTACATCAATCAATTTGGCGAAAACAATAGCGATACTCAACGAATCATCATTAGCGCTCGAAATGCGCTAGAAATCATTGCCAGCAGCGATGGGCCCTATCACGACGTCAATCACACCATCATGGTGACCCTGGTAGGGACCGAGATCCTTCGCGGCAAGAACCTGATTGAAGGTAGCGTCAGCTCCGATAAGTGGGTTCATTTCGTGACATCACTCCTAAACCACGATATTGGCTACGTCCGCGGCATCTGCCAAACCGACCGCTTCAGTGATGACCCTTTTATCGACCTTGAAACCATTTGCGCCAATATTGAACGAACCCGTTTTCCCGTCCCCAGCGAGGAAGATCATCAGGCCAGCGATCACTACCCAGGTCTGCTTCGGGCCGCTGACTTGATCGGCCAATTGGCAGATCCTCAATATATGCGCAGGATCTCCGTCCTATATCAGGAATTCAGGGAAACTGGTGAGGCCGCCAAAATGGGCTACACCACAGCAGCA
>JBLHQQ010000019.1:0-18582 GCA_047625245.1 Candidatus Azotimanducaceae bacterium | reverse complement strand
CGGATCTTTGGGAGTCCGAAGCTGCAGGTAAGTCACCCAATGGTTCTGGGTCAACTCTAGGTCTGGCCGCCACTCGGGCTTCGCCGTCTCCACCAAACGCTTGATAACGCTCGGTTATTTCGGAGGTCGTGAGGACGCCAGCTTCTACCAGACCCGTTTCTAGCCCCCCTAGCCAACGACCGTAATAGCCGTCACTCAGATAGGAAGCAGGATCAATTCTTTCGATTAGGTGCCGAAAGCGATCGGCGCTGTAAAACGCACCGGCACCACCACTGGCTAACATAATGGCGAACATTTTGGCTTCCCAGGGCGCGTGGAAAACCGGTTCGTTGGGCTCCCGCTCGACCGAACCAAAGCCATGCTTGCCACCTAGATCGTGAATTCCATCCACTGCAGAACCTCGTTATGGGCTTGATGCCTCATCATAACGAGTCGAACCAGCGTCAGGGAAGGCTTAACTAATTTCTCGAGTCGATCTAAAGCGAATGTCCGGCCAGCGCTCTTCCGTAAGAGCAAGGTTCACCCTTGATGGAGCGAGATAGGTGAGATGTCCGGCGCCATCCATAGCGAGATTAATTTCAGCTTTGCGCCTGAAGTCCGACAGCATTTTTGGGTCGTCACATTCTATCCATCGAGCTGTTGTTGTACTCACGGGCTGATAGACACATTCAACCTTGTACTCATCCCTTAGCCGAAACACGACAACATCAAACTGCAAAATACCAATCGCACCTAGTATGAGGTCGTTATTAGCCAACGGCATGAAAACCTGAGTCGCGCCTTCCTCGGATAGCTGAGTTAATCCCTGACGAAGTTGCTTGGTCTTAAGCGGATCCTTAATTTGCACTCGGCGAAACATCTCTGGAGCAAAGTGCGGAATCCCTAGAAAACGAAATTCTTCACCTTCAGTAAAGGTATCTCCAATTTGAATCGTGCCGTGATTATGCAGGCCGATAATGTCACCAGAGATCGCGGTTTCTGCCTGGGTACGCTCCCCGGCGAGAAAGGTCACGGCATCACTAATGCGAATATCCTTACCATTACGTACATGACGCATCTTCATACCCTGCGCGTACTTACCGGAACAGACTCTTAAAAACGCCACTCGGTCACGATGTTTTGGGTCCATGTTGGCTTGAATCTTAAAAACAAAACCAGAAAACTTCTCTTCTCTAGCGCTGACAGACCGAGAATCAGAATCTCTATCCAGCGGCGCTGGTGCGTACTCGACAAAACCATCGAGCATTTCCATGACACCGAAATTACGTAATGCGGTACCGAAATAGACGGGCGTCATCTTGCCTTCACGGTACAGTTGCAGATCAAACTTATGACTTGCACCACGCACCAACTCTACCTCGTCAGAAAACTCATCAGCAAGGTCGCCCAGTAATTTTCTCGCCGCATCATTATCGAGACCTTTAATCACTTCGGTCTCGGACAACACTTCGCCTTTTCCCGGTTTGAAGACATGGATTTCGTCGGTATAAAGGTTATAGACACCCTTAAACCGTTGTCCCATTCCAATCGGCCAGGTGATCGGCGCACACTGAATGCCGAGTACGTCCTCAACTTCATCCATCACTTCAATGGGATCACGGGTTTCACGATCGAGCTTGTTGACAAAAGTTAGGATCGGCGTGTCACGCAGACGACAAACGTCCATTAATTTAATGGTTCGCTCTTCCACGCCTTTCGCCCCATCAATCACCATCAGTACAGAATCTACCGCGGTCAGGGTTCGATAGGTGTCTTCAGAGAAGTCCTCGTGACCCGGTGTGTCGAGCAGATTGACGGTACGGCCTTTATAGGGAAACTGCATCACAGAAGTGGTGACGGAGATACCCCGTTGCTTTTCCATTTCCATCCAGTCCGACGTGGCATAACGATCGGACTTCTTGCTCTTCACGGTTCCGGCCATCTGAATGGCTCGTCCGAACAACAGCAGTTTTTCCGTGATCGTGGTTTTACCGGCATCCGGGTGAGATATAATGGCGAAAGTACGTCGCTGATCAACTTCTTCAATGATGGACATGACAGGGGGCTAATTCGGAAAGGCAAGCAGTATACACGAGTTGCAGGAATGATCCGTTAGGAGTCGAATTCCATTACAAATACCAGGGCATCCTCGCGACTGTCTTTCCCCGGGTAGTAACCTCGACGAACACCGACTTTGGTAAATCCCAACGACAAATAGAGTCTACAAGCGACTTTGTTAGAGGGCCGCACTTCCAAAAAGACACAGCGAGCACCCTTACTCTTGGCGCACTGAGTCATGTGCAGGACCAATATCCGCCCAAGTCCATCCCCTTGATGCTCCGGCACAATACAAACGTTCAGCAGATGGGACTCACCTGCTGCCACAGACAAGATGCCATGGCCTAGGGTTTTTTGCGCCCGCTTAACCAACCAACATTCATTTCCCGTACGGAGACAGTCCTGAAAGATGCCTTCGGTCCAGGGGTGCGAATAACTGAGACATTCATTTTTGACGACCTCTGGCAAATCGCCATAGGACATCGGTACAATTCGGTAATCGAGCTCGACACTACTCACTTTGCAGTGCTCCGCGCAGCTCCTTAAGTCCTTGCCAGAGTGCTTTTCGCTCTCGAGTTTGGAGAAAGAAATGCTCTATCTCGGGCAGCACCCATAGGGTTTTGGCGGATGCTTTGTCAGGCATTTTGTCTATCAATATAGCGCTTTGGTACGCTGGCAGAGGCTGATCATGGATGAGCTCCGCAGCCCCGTCTCCAAAGGCTAAAATCCTTTCCGCCACCCGGTCCAGGCTCTGTTGCAGAACTTGTCTTGCTTCGTCTTTTGATTGGGAAATGTGAGCTGACTTCACCATAGGCCAGCGGAAGTCTGTCACATTCGTCGTTGACTTATTTCCGGTGAGCGCAAAATACAAACTAGACAGAAAGCGCTGATGATGATCAGGCTGGCGAGCAAGATCCGCCGAATAGACGGAAGCCATCGTCAACCCTGGAAAATTCACAAACACCAGTAAAAAACTTGGACCCACTGCGATGGTCGGTAGGGAGTTGATCTTCGCTGGGTTGGGATCACCGGCTACATTTTGTTGAGCACTGTCCAGAGTTTGCTTCGCCCGTACCAGGCTCGATGAGCCGCTCAACCTGGCCTTTTCAGGCCCAATAGAGGGCAATTGTGCCGGATCTGTGGCGACTGCTTTTGCTTTGCGCGGCGGGCGACGACGCCAAACATCGATGCCCATTAACTCCAGATACTGGCGACTTTTCATGGGTGCAAGATGACCCGTTTTCGTTCGGATTTCAAGAGACCGCACAGTCAGGATTGTGCCATCGCATCAATGACTCTTGCATCATCGACGCAACCAACTGGCCATCGGCCGTAAACATCATGCCACGGTTATAGCCCCGTGCAGCCGACGATTGCGGTGCATCGAGGGCATATAGCAACCATTGATCAAGCCTAACTGCAGCATGGAACCACATGGCATGATCGAGACTGGCGCTCTGCAAATCCTTTCGATCAAAGTTGCCTCGATGGGGCAACCGGGAAGTCGATAACAATGCATCATCTGACTGGTAGGTTAACAAGGCCGCGTGCAGCAGCCGGTCGTTATTCGGAATAGATCCATTGGCTCGAAACCAGCTATGCTGATGAGGCGCGAGGGGTTTATTTTCCATGATCGCCTTATATTCAACGAGATGAGTAATGAAACGGTCCTGCCGCATCGCGTCGGTAATGACTTCATCGGCTGGCGGCACTAAATCTGGCATTTCACTCTGATGAGAAAGCCCCTCCTCCTCGAGTTGGAAAGATACATCCATGCTAAAGATAGCTTTACCGTGCTGAATTGCGGCAATACGCCGAGTCGTGAAAGACTTGCCATCTCGAATTCGATCAACGGAAAAGATTACCGGCACTCGAGCATCACCGGGACGCATAAAATAGCCATGCAAAGAGTGAGGTGGCCGATCGGCATCAACTGTGCGACCTGCCGCGATCAATGCCTGAGCCATAATTTGGCCTCCATATAGACGTCCGGCTCGCTCTTTCGGGTGAAAGCCACGAAACAGGTTGGTTTCTATCTGTTCAATATCCAATATGTCGATTAGCTCAGCCAAACGGGCATGCACGCGGGTAGCTCCAAGTGAAAAGGGTGGAATGGACCATCGGCGACCTTGCATTACCTTCCGTCGCTGATCGAAAATGGATCTTTACCCAAACGCGAAGGTGACACAACCTTGTTGCAACTGAGTTTTTTTGCTCCCCAGTCAATATCGGAAGAAGCCAGACGTGCGAGCATCTTGTTTTGGCTCAAGGAAGAAGCTTTACCTTCTGATGTTGCCGAGCAGCGGTCTGCCCAGGTCATTTGTCACGCCACCCTAGATGACCGGGTCATTGGCGTCGCAAGTGGTCATGTCATCCAGTATCGCACTTATATCGGTCAGGCCCAACGTAGGCAGGGTTATGCAGGTAAAATGCTAGCCGAAAGTTAATCGGCGTACAGCTGGAAAGACCCAGTACTCTTGCGCCACTCGACGATCATTTGGTATGGCCTGAGACTCAATTTAGCTATGCGGGCCAAGGCGGTGGACTCTACATGGAGATTGAGAACCGCGCGCTCATGAAACATCAAAATGAAGGTGTTGGGTTCGAAAGTCGCTGTTCTTACATCGGTCTATCACCGGAAGGTTGGCATAGACGTGTGCGGCATTTCCCCCACGCCAAGTTCTCCCTAAGCGAACCTTCTTCGCTGTTTACAATTGCACCACAAACAAACTCTCTACAGGTCGCAATTCCATTGCTTGGTAGGCCTAATCGGGCTAGCTTTACCTTCTCCAGTAAGCTCTCAAAAAAGGTAATCCTGTGGGTAGCGGCAGCACGTCCGACTCTTCCAATAGCAATCAACCCGTGCATCTTATTGGTGATCCTGATCTATTACTTCGAGGCAAATTTGGCCGCGACGGTTTTGATCTAGTCATCACTGGGCCTAACGGCCAAATCGCTGTTATTGCTGACTATTTTTCTTTCGACCCACCGCCTAACCTGATGCTGCCAAATGGCGCAGGGTTTTCTCCGGGCATGGTTCGGTCCTTACTCCACGACGTTTTTGATGAAGCACTTTACGCCGGCCCTGCTGGTGGGTAAGCCGAGATTGCTATTGGCAAGGTGGCATTCATCATTGGCGAGGTCATCCGTACCGGCGCTAACGGCAAAAAACTCCTGAAGCGCGGAGATATCCTTTACAAGGGTGATGAGATCGAAGTTGCCGGTGCAGGCAGATTACTCGCTCGTATGAACGATGGCACAACCTTTCGACTCGGCCAGGATTCAAAAGCAGTGCTCGAAGGTTTTGCCTACGATGAAGCCGCCCAGATAGGTAACTTCGAAGCTAGAGTCGTGTGCGGCGGTTTTAGCTTTAAAAGTGGTGGTATATCCAAGTTTGCCAACGGCGGCAGTCACTCGATAATATCGACTCCTACTGCCGTTATTCGCATTCGAAGGTCTTAACTTGACGGCACTGTTTCGAGTTCCGGCGAAATGATCGTTATCCACAAATCAGGTGTTCTGACCGTCACAGACATTAACGGTAACAACCCTGTTGAATTGAACGTGCCCGGCAACACCCGACTCTAACGAGGACGAGGCCACGGAAGAAGCTGAGAAGGCAGCAGAGGAAGTAGTCGCGTTGTAAATAGGCTACAACAAGTTCAAGAATCATTACCTGTCTCAAATAACGACTTCGGGAATTCCTCGGTGATTAGTATGGCAGGCGTGCTGTTCAAGCTCACACGATAGGTTCGGTACACATCAAACTCTGACATCAAACCGCCCACCGCAACCTTAAGTACCTCACGGAAGCTGCCACGAGCAGAGTTTCGAAGAATGACACCGATACCGACATGCTCATCAACAAGTTGTTCAAACAAACTGTCGCCGATCGCTCGCTTGTTCAGAATTGATGTAGCTGAGGCATAGCGGGTCTTGCTGGTTTCACCGAGAAGATCTACCTGCCGAAAATAACAATCATCACCCGCCATCATTTGCAGCGCTGCAATCGGCTTGTCTAGGCGCATTGGTTCCTGGCGGGTCGTGGATATTCGAATCACTTCATCAAAGTAGGCTTCAAGCGCCATAGTAACCGTGCCGTCCGCAACTAGTAGCGCTCGGAGAAATGGCGGCAAAGGGCCAAGCGCACTCAGAGCGCGGCTGGCATATCCGGGTTCAATGCTCGCCGTCGGAAGCTCCGCCATGGCTTCAAAAAATCGGTTGGTTTTAGTCACCTGCAAAAGCTTTTCCTACTTATCAACAGGGGCTATTTTACGCGACAATAGGCAGAATCACCTGCTAGTCTTCGCGTCCTTATAGGAACCCCACGGCGATAGATTGAAACCCCCCATTTATTACGGCTGGAAAATTGTCGGCATTTCATTTTTTGTCGATTTTATTGCCGTTGGTTTCTTTTTCTATTCTTATGGTGTGTTCTTCAAAGCACTGGCCATTGAATTTGGTGGTTCTCGACTGGATGTTTCCATCGGCATCACACTCGTGAATGTCGTGGCTGCCATCATCGCTCCAACAATCGGCAGGGCACTGGACCGGTTCCCGATCAAAAATGTGATTCTGTTCGGTTGCGCCAATATGACCTTCGGCTTTTTGTTGTTGTCGCTTATCCAAGCGCAGTGGCAACTTTATCTTATTCTCGCCACCTTTATTGCTGTCGGCTCCGCCGCTATGGGCGGACTTTCAACCGCCAAACTGGTCACTAACTGGTTTATTACAAAACGTGGAACTGCGCTTGGCATCGCCACCATGGGGATCTCGCTATCCGGCGTTGCCATGCCGCTCATCTCCGCAGTTTTGATCGAGTCGTTTGGCTGGCGTATAGGATTTATTGTGTACGGTGTGTTCACCCTCGTGCTGGTCCTGCCGATTGTCCTACGTTATGTGATTGATACACCTGACCATCTTGGCCTACTGCCCGACAACAAACCTAAAGGCAAACTACACATCCCCACACCAGAGGTGCAATGGCGTACTCGGCAGGCCTTAAGTAATCGTAACTTCTGGTTGATCGTGATCACCTTCGGCATGCTGTTTTGCTGCATGAGCGCCACCCTCACCCATATGGTACCGAGGGTGACGGATATGGGTTTTAGTCTGATAGAAGCTGCCCCAATCTTATCTTTTGGTGCTGCCACCGGTGTCCTCGGCAAGGTCATCTATGGTTGGATTACTGATCACTATAATGCCAAATGGGCTATCTGGGCAGCCATCGCATCCCAATTCATCGGTCAAATCATGATGTTAGATGCAGACACCTACTCCGGGCTAGCGATTGGTAGCGCCATATTTGGTTTTGGCATGGGTGGCATCGTGCCGATCCACGGTTCGATCGTTTCGGCACTTTTTGGCCAGGCGGGGTTTGGCTACATCATGGGGTTAATGCGGCCAGCGATGATGCCGCTTATGGTGATGGGCATCCCCTTCGCAGGTTGGATATTCGATACAACAGGAAACTATGACGTGGCATTTCAGACCTTTCTCGGCTTATATGTTGTTGCCGCGATTGCGATCGGCTTTGTCTCCAACACCCGACCCGCCTAGTCGAATCACCAGTAAATAAGCCACAAAACCCGCCAGAATAAGACCCAGCCCATAGCCAACTTCGATCGGTCGACTAAAGCCAAGGAAGCCCAGGGTCCACAGGGTTAAGCCAATAAAGATGATCGGCGTTAGCGGGTAACCTAATGTCCGATAGGCGGCTGGGGATGTTTCTGAGTTTCTATCTCGAAAGCGCAATACAAACACACCGGCGACGGTGAAGAGCGTATTAACGCCCAGCACAAACCCGGAAAAAATTAACACAGACTCAAAGGTCGCGGTGCTAATAAACAGGATAGTCAGTGCTGATTGCAACAAGATCGCTCGAGCTGGCACGCCGCCATTACTCTTCGCCGCGAAGAATCGAAACAACGGGAAGTCTTCGCCGATCACCTGCAATACCCGAGGCCCAGCCAGGATCATGGCACTTACGGTGGAGACCAGCAGTAGGGACAAAACAATGCCCATGACCACCGCGCCCTCACGGCCGAAAGTGACCTCAGCCACGATCACTCCAACTTCAATTTTGTTGCGCAGAAGATCCATTGGCGCTGCCAGCAAAAACACACCATTCAGCAGAATGTAAATCACCATCACGGTTAGGGTGCCGGTGATCAACACTCGAGGCACGTTGCGCTGGGCATCTTCAAGTTCACCGGTGATGTAAGTCACCGCGTTCCATCCGGTATAGGCATAGTTAACGTAGATTAATGATACTGCGAAAGCGGAGCTGAAAATCAACAGGTGATCATCGGCCTCCGGCGAAAAACTGATCGGTGCAGGATTGTTGTGGCTGGTACCAATCAAAAAACAAAATACTAGTATCAGCAGCAGCTTAATTACCGTGAAGAGATTTTGTATCCCCGCACTACTCTGGGTGCTGCGACAGTGAAATAGCGTTAGCACCACTACCAGACTAATCGCTAAAAGCTGCTGATTGATGATTAGGGCATCGCCGATGGCCGCGGTGAGATAGGCTGCAAAGGTCATCGCCGCTAAGGCGGTGGGTGCCGCGAATCCAACCAGGGCTGAGATCCAACCCGAAACAAAGCCTAAGGAAGGATGATAGATTTGACTTAGAAAGTGATATTCACCTCCAGAGCGGGGCAATCGCGTCCCCAATTCTGCATAGGTCAGCGCGCCGCAAAGCGCCGTGCACCCTCCGACAAACCAGAGCAGCAACAGCACAAAGGCAGAGTCGATATCCGCTAGCTGGTAGCCTAGGCTGGTAAATACGCCGGTACCAATCATATTGGCGATGACGACTGCCACTGCGGTTCGAGGAGAAAAGCCCTTCACCATGAGCAGAGCTGCTTCGGCATCATAACGTCATCAACTTTTATCAACTTTTATCAACTACGAACTCGCGCCACGGCAGCTTGCCAACCGACATATCTGGAGTCCGCCACATCACTTTCGAGCATAGGCTGAAATTTACGTTCGAGTCGCCACTTGTCCTTCAAGTCCTCTAGAGACTTAAAAATACCAACCTGCAAACCTGCCAGGTAGCAGGCGCCCAGAGCCGTCGTCTCTGTGATTTCTGGACGATCAACCGGGATTTGCAACGTATCTGCCAGGCATTGGGATACCCAGTTGTTTGCCACCATGCCGCCGTCAACTCGAAGCACTTTGGTCTCGATTCCATCGTTCTTCATGGCAGTCAGTAGGTCCCGAGTCTGGTAGCAGACCGACTGGAGCGTGGCGGTGACAATTTCATTGATCCCGGAGTCTCGAGTTAGGCCAATAATGGCACCTCTGGCTTCAGCATCCCAATAGGGAGCACCAAGTCCTGTAAATGCCGGCACGAGATAAACGCCACCTGCATCCCCGGTTGCCTTGGCAATCGCTTCTGTTTCCGAGGCGTGAGCAACGAGTTTTAGTCCATCACGCAACCACTGCACCGCTGCGCCGGCGACAAATATGCTACCTTCTAGGGCGTAGGTGACTTCACCATTTAGCCGATAGCCAACCGTGGTGAGTAATTTATGGTCCGAGGAGATCGCTTCGCTGCCAGTATTTAGTACCGCAAAACATCCGGTGCCATAGGTACTTTTGAGCATTCCAGGTTCAAAACACCCTTGCCCAAATAATGCGCAGTGTTGATCACCGGCCATACCCGCAATCGGAATTGGACCACCCAATAGCTCAGGCTCAGTGATGCCAAAATCAGCGCTTGAATCCATCACCTCCGGCAGCAGGCTGATTGGAATCTCAAGCTTTTCAAGCAACTCATGATCCCACTCTTGAGTGTGGATATTGAACAGCAAAGTTCGTGAGGCATTGGTTGCATCCGTCCGATGCTCTTTGCCGCCAGTGAGGCGCCACAGTAAAAAACTATCAACAGTGCCAAACGCTAGCTGACCTGACTCGGCTCGCTGCCGAACACCGGGCACTTCGTCCAGGATCCACTTTAACTTAGTACCGGAGAAGTAAGGATCGAGAAGCAAACCTGTCTTTGCTCTAATAGTATCTTCAAAACCGTCCGCCTTAAGTTTTTCGCAATAGGCAGAAGTGCGGCGGTCTTGCCACACGATGGCACGATAGACCGGTTCACCGGTCTCACGATCCCAGACGATGGTCGTCTCCCGTTGATTGGTAATGCCGATGGCCGCAACCTGAGCTGCGTCGATAGCAGCGTCATTTAACGCCTTTTTGGCGGTTCCGAGGGTCGATGACCAGATTTCCTCTGGGTCATGTTCTACCCAACCGTCCGCCGGAAAGAACTGAGTGAATTCTTGCTGTGCAGTCGTCACGATCTTACCGGTATCATCAAACACAATTGCTCGAGAACTGGTGGTGCCCTGATCGATGGCGATAATAAATTGCGACATGGGCTGGTCCTTTTATTTAGACGATAACAACAGCGGCAGACAGCTCTGCGCTGCTAATTTGCTTCAGAACTTCTTTCAGCAAGGGCTCCATCGCAAGGATAGCGGCCGCTCTGGCTCTTGATGATTGGCAGTTTAATATTAAACAAATTGACTGAGAGTTAACAGTTGTCTACTAGCAGAGGGAGAGGGAGAGCGTCTGCTCACTAAATTCTCGGGTCGTTTCGCGAAGGCTGCGACTCAAAAGACCGGCAATGCCAATAGCAACTCGATTCGCGGTTCGAGGATGTTCGTCTAACGGTCGATTAAAGCCTTCTCACTTTAAGACAATTAGTATTGATAACGAAACACGTAGCTTTCAATAGCCTCGTAGTCTTCGGGTACCAGAAAGCTGAACACTTCCATTTTGGGGAATAGCGTTTGGATCGACTGGGCCATGATAGTTCCGCTCGCGACAAGAGCTCCAACCACTTTCCTGGATCCTCGGGCTGCAACACATATTTTGTAAAATAGGGCATCATCAAACCAGGTATCGCGCCGGTGATGGAACCAATCAAATAGACCACAAGCAGTAACCTAAAGACGCGATTTCTCATCACCCGCCGAATGACAGGAATCAAAGGATTAGACTTTGACACGCACAACAAGGTTCAAATACAGGATCGTCAGGAGCGCGCCGAAAATGATTGCGAAGGTCGTATAGCCCTCTCGAATACCAAACAGAACACTTCGCTCGTTGTAGTCGAGCGTCAGCTCCGGTCCAAGTCCGTAATGGGGAATGATGTAAACCGTGTGAAATAGGTAATACATCACATAGGCCACCGCAAACCAGGGCAATAAAGCCAAGCGGTACTAAAATTGTGTTGGAATAGAAGATGGTGAGGTGGATACCAATAGGAATCGCCATGGCCGCACCGGCGAAACTAGGCGCGCCGTAGGACAAACGCACAGATAAGGGTAGTCGCGGATCTTTGCGCTCGTCCGCATCGTCTACTTCTGAAACCGTCATGCCCACTCCCCCCTCGGTGCCATGATCATAGCCGAATGGAATCTGACTTAGGTAGTCCAATGCAATTGGCACTAGAGAAGAACCAGCCCAGCAATTTCGTTATTAAGCGAATCGAGCAAGTCTTAAAACGGGTTCTTCAAAGTACTAATTTAGCTCTGACAAGAAGCTGTCAAACTACTAGATCTGTAAATCGAATTTGATTCCCTGGGCAAGCGGTAACTCTAAGGAATAGTTGGTCGTGGAGGTGCTACGGCGCATATAGGCTTTCCACGCATCGGATCCTGACTCACGGCCACCGCCGGTTTCTTTCTCGCCGCCGAAGGCTCCGCCAATTTCCGCACCACTGGTGCCAATATTGACATTGACGATGCCGCAATCGCTGCCGCAGGCGGAGGTGAACAAATCTGCTTCTCGCAAATCGGTCGTGAAAACTGACGAAGACAAACCCTGGGGTACATCATTATTCGCAGCGATTGCGGCTTCAAAATCGGTAAATTCAAAGACATAAAGAATCGGCGCAAAGGTTTCTTTTTCGATATTGCTGATACTAGGCGGCAACTCGACAATCGCGGGCTGAACGTAAAAGCCCTTTTCAAATCCAGCCACCGAGACCCGTTCACCTCCCGTGACCTTCGCTCCAAGCTGCCTCGCCTTATCTAAAGCTTCCTGCATATTCAGAAAGGCTTGTTCGTCAATCAGTGGGCCTACTAAATTGCGCTCATCAAGAGGGTTGCCTATCTGAATCGAAGCGTAAGCTGACTTGATTCCGTCAACCAATCCCTCGCGAACATCCTTATGCACAAACAACCGTCGAGTGGAGGTGCAGCGCTGCCCTGCTGTTCCCACAGCGCCAAATACGATGGCCAACAGAGCCATTTTCAAATCTGCACTGGGGCAGACTGTGACTGCATTATTGCCACCTAGCTCTAGTATCACTCGACCAAAGCGCCCAGCAACTCGAGGTGCTACAGCGCGCCCCATGGCGCTACTGCCAGTCGCGCTGAGTACATTAACCCGGGGATCATCCGCAAGTTGCTCACCAATGCTCTTATCTCCTATGACAACCTGGCTCAAACCTACCGGCGCCTGTTCAAACTGAGTGAGGGCCTGGTCGAGTAGCGCCTGACAAGCTAATGCCGTCAACGGAGTTTTTTCTGAGGGTTTCCATATCACCGCATTGCCGCACACTAGCGCTAAAGTTGTGTTCCAAGACCAAACCGCAACTGGAAAATTAAAAGCAGAAATAATTCCAACGGTACCCATGGGGTGCCAATACTCTGCCATTCTGTGTCCGGGTCTCTCCGATGCAATCGTCAAACCATACAACTGACGAGACAGGCCGACCGCAAAATCACAGATATCGATCATCTCCTGAACTTCACCCAACCCTTCCTGGTAAGTTTTGCCGTTCTCCATTGTCACAAGCTCACCGAGAGATGTTTTATTGTCCCGTAATATATTGCCAAAAAGCCGAACCAGTTCTCCCCGCTGCGGAGCCGGAGTGTCGCGCCAGGCCTGAAATGCTACTTTAGACTGATCCAGACAGTCATTAACCTCTTGGGCGCTGGTCATCTTTACATTCGCAATCAACTCTCCAGAAATGGGGCTAACCACCCCTAGATCACCTGACTTATCAACTTTGACGCCCAATTGGGATAACAGTGCTTGTACTTTCTCGGCGTTCATTTGTGACCCTTATGCTGCATCATGAATGGCATCAAATCGATGAGTCTTGCTGTAATAACGTCCAAACCTATTGCCTAGGAACTTCTCCAGAGATATCTCTTCCTGGCGAACGAAGCCTTTATTAGAAATAACTCCTTCTGCGAGCATATCTAACACTGCGCATATGCTTGCTGCTGTCGTGACCTGTATAGCACTATAGGCGTGACCATCAATGGATTGCCCATATACCTTGTTGGCATAGGTTTGCTGCATGAGCTGACCCTGTTTTCGACCGCTCACCGTCACAAAAATCAGTACAACATCTTGCAGTGTGGCAGGCACCGCATTCTCAAACACATCCTTCAATAAGTCACGGCGATTACGCAACTGCAAATCGTGCAAAAGCGTTTTCATGATATCTCTATGGCCCGGGTATCGAATCGTTTGGTAACACAAGTTTTTGACCCGCCCCGCAAACGTTTCTGCCAGGGTGCCAATACCACCGCTAGTATTGAACGATTCATAGTTAATGCCATCCAGGGAAAAGTGCTCGAGATGCTCTAGCGCTGACACTGTGGTCAGTTCTCCATCTTTAATCGCAACACAGGGCTCGCAATATTCGTTGATCACTCCATCCGTGCTCCAGGTGAGATTGTAATTCAAAGAATTGCTAGGGTATTGAGGTAGCGCTCCGACACACATTCGGATATTTTCTAGGTCATCAAAATCTCGAGCGAGGTTGTTAGCAACAATCGAGATAAACCCTGGCGCTAAACCGCACTGAGGTATCATCGCAGTTGATGCACCGGCTGAAAGTTCTTTTACGCAAGCGGTGCTGGCAACATCTTCCGTCAGATCGAGGTAGTGCACCTCGGCCTCGACTGCCGCCCGGGCAATTTTCTCGGTCATAAAGTAAGGCGTTGCGCTGAGTATGGCAAAATGACTCGATAGCACCTCGACAAGTCGAGAGTGGTCCGCCACATCAAGCAGGCATTTCTGCAGCCCTGGTTGATTCGGGATTCTGCTGAGTTGTTGGTCTGACGCGTCAATTAAAGTGACCCTGTAGTCACCACAACCGAGAAGAAAACGACTGATCATCGTGCCTATCTTACCGGCACCCACTACGGCAATCTGCTTATGTTGCATGGCTTTTACCCAATCTTTGATGTTTAAGTGGTAAGGATCCTCCAAGTGAGCGTCAATTTATAGCAGCATAATTGGCGAATTTACTCTACTATCCGACATATTAACGAGACAATCGATCATTTTGATGAAACCCTTGATGAACGCGATAGATGAGAAACTGCTGGCACTGCTGTTAGAAAATGGCAGAGAGAGTACCTCCTCCCTCGCCCGCAAACTCTCGATATCCCGCTCCACCGTCCAATCCAAAATCAGCCGCCTCGAACAAAGCGGCGTGATTCAAGGCTACTCAGCACAACTCGGTGATGAATACGCCAGCAAACTGGTGTCTGCCCATGTGCTGATTACCGTCCAGCAAAAACAAACCGCCCAAACCAACATCAAGCTTCGAGAGATTCCCCAGATCACGGCCCTCTATGCGATCAGTGGTGACTATGATCTGATTGCTGTCGTGAGAACTGAAACTACAGAGCAGTTAAGTCGTATTCTGGATGCCATTGGTAACCTTGATGGTGTTGAACGAACTAACTCATCGCTGATTCTAGAAACCAAACTGCGTCGTTAGCGTGCACTCACTTACCAGCAGTGTGCTAGTGAGCGTCTACCATTGTGTTGAGCCTGAAGCGCTTCGGCAATGTCTCGCTAGCCTCAAGGCGCAGACTCGTCAACCAGACCAGATTGTGATTGTGATCGATGGCGAAGTCTCCACTGCACTTTCTGAATTGATCGATGGGTTTCAAAACTCCAATTCAGACCAGACCTGCCTCGTCCCACTGGCAGTGAATGGCGGTCTAATTACGGCCTTAAATACGGGTCTGTGGCACTGCTCTGGAGATTGGATCTTGCGCGTGGATGCTGATGACATCGCGCTGCCTCATCGGTTCGAACGCCAGCTTGGGCTATTGGAGGAAGATTCGAACATCGACGTTTTGGGTTCGGCGATGCTTGAGTTTGAATCAGACCCGCGCAAACCCGACAGGCTTAAACCGGTTCTGGAAAGTCACGATGAGATAGCCAATAGCATCGGTATACGCAATCCCATCAACCACCCTACAGTCTGTATTCGTAAACGTTTTCTTGAGGAAGCTGGTGGGTATCCTGAACTCGAGTTGCTAGAAGACTATTTCCTCTGGGGAAAACTGCTGAAACTTGGCGCAACCTTTAGAAACCTACCGGAACCGCTGTATCTTTTTCGCTTTGATGATCAGACTTTGCAGCGGCGAGGCGGCGCTAGTAACTTGGACAATGAAGTTTGGCTTAGGCGCTGGATGTACCGGGAGAAACTGATCTCACTACCAACGCTTTGTTTCGCTACTATGTTGCAAATCGTTTTACGGTTGGCGCCCCTTAACATCCGGCGCTTTTTATGGCGACGAAGCAGACAAATAGCAACACACTCAATCGAGCTTCCTCAAGACATCTAAAATTTCGAGCACGGCTTCGTTGCCGCCCCAGCCATCGCCATACCTTTCTCTCAGTTCGATAAGTGGACCAAAGAGCTTCTTTGACTCTGCTTTGGGTCTCTCCGCGCCAGGCATCGGGGGCCCTTTGTCCCGCTGCTTGCGGCCCTCCGGGCTTCCCTCGCTAGTTCACGAGCCCCTTCGGGTCTCGCTTCGTCGGTCGGCGCTTCACTTTAAGGCTCCTTCAAAGGCCCCCCAATACCTTCTGCTAGTATGCTCAGAGTTTCAGTTAAATAGCAGTCACCCAAAAGAATTCAAAACGTTTATCGACTCAATGCTTTTCTCTATAACGTGAAAAAACTACGTGCTCCTCCGCCCTGCCACCAACCAAAGAACACACAATAGCTCCCGCTAAAACATAGAGAAAATTGGAGTTAGTCACCCACTCCCCAAATTGATTACAATCAAGACTCTTCAGACCCGTGCAGGTTTATATGTTACCAATAGATTCACAAGCGCCAGCCTTCAATCTCGATACTAATGAAGCAGAAAGCCGCAGTTTTCCCAATGGCAACGAGACGCTAATTTGCTTTATCAAAGAAGACTGCCCCACCTGCAAACTGGTGGTCCCTATTCTCGAACAGCTACACAAAAACGGCGTCTTGTTGCTCGCCATCGGCCAAACCAAAGACGGTAACGAGGCCCTCATCGAGCAGTTCAAGTTATCTATGCCTATCCTTGATGACAGCACCCTTAAAGTTTCCTTCGCCTACGATATTGATACCGTGCCCACAGTGGTTCGAACAACAGCCGAAGGCACCATAGACGCGCAGTTGATCGGCTTCGTTAAAGAAGAATGGCAGTCCCTTCTAGGCACCGATCTTGGCGAGTTAGATTGGGATCAATTACCGGCTTGGCGACCAGGCTGTGGTTCCTTATCGGTTGATCCGGTGATTGCAGATCGATTACAGGCTGAGGCTGAGAACAGCCCGCTTCGAGCTCGAAAAATTGAGATCGCGCCTGCCGATGACGAATTCGAATTTATGTTTGATCAGGGATTCAGCGACGGTTTACCACTGGTTCCACCAACGCCGGAACGAGTGCTTCGAATGTTAGGCGGTACCAGCCGAGATCCTCAGGATATTGTGGCCGTCCTGCCGCCTAATCTTGCTGAAGCCAGCGTCGAAAAAGTTGCCATCAATGCGGTTATGGCTGGTTGCAAGCCGGAGTATTTCCCCGTGGTATTGGCGGCACTCGATGCGGCCTGCACGGATGAATTTAATGCTCATGGCGTGATGTCCACGACAATGGGTGCGAGCCCCGTCATGGTTGTGAATGGTCCGATTCGAGATCGAATTGGCATGAACTCGACTCTTGGCGCGCTTGGACAGGGGAATAGAGCCAACGCGACCATTGGCCGTGCAGTGAGACTCGCATTACGCAATATGGGCGGCGCTAAACCTGGGGGTACAGAACGATCCACACTGGGAAACCCGATGAAGTTCACTATGTGCTTTGCCGAGGCAGAAGAACGTAGTGATTGGGACCCTTTGCATGTTGAACGGGGATTTGAGCGAACTGATTCGGTCGTGACGCTGTTTGGCATGACCAGTGGTCCCATGCTGATCGTGGATCAGACGTCGTTGGGTAGCGATCAGCTAGCACGCAGTATGGCCATGTCGCTGCAGAGCATCCATCACCCGAAATCTTACATGGGGACCGATACACTACTGGTCGTTTGCCCAGAACATCTCGACACCCTGCAACGAGATGGCGGCATGTCGAAAGCGGAGCTGCGCCGCCTTATTCAGGGTTCTCTTGCTCGACCACTTCGAGAACTGGTCCAGGATGACAATTCTGGGGTTGGCATAGCAGCCACAACTTTGGATAAGATGGACCAGGAACGACAGGATAAACTGGTCACCAAGTTTCCAAAGGACGA
This sequence comes from Candidatus Azotimanducaceae bacterium, assembly GCA_047625245.1. Classification (GTDB taxonomy): domain Bacteria; phylum Pseudomonadota; class Gammaproteobacteria; order Pseudomonadales; family Azotimanducaceae; genus JAHRVQ01. The sequence goes on along the minus strand of JBLHQQ010000019.1, from coordinate 1,002 downwards.
AGATATTCACATTGTGGTCGCAGGTTCAGATGCAGGAAAATTTTCCGGCGCATTTCACGGCTGGGCCACAGGACCGATAGGTACTATTTCAGTTTCACGCAAGATCGAGGAGTAAAGCATGAGCACCATTCTTGACCCTACGGACGAACGAATTCCCGTTGCACGGCAAGTCACAAAAAGGCCTGCAACCATCACGGGTAACGTAGCATTACTAGACATCTCAAAGCCCAGAGGAAATATTTTACTGGACCGATTTGAGACCCGGCTAAAAGAACGGCTACCCGGAGTTAACTTCAACCGGTATTCAAAGCCAACATTTACCAAACCTGCCCCTGACGACTTAAGGCAAGAGATCCGGTCTCGAAATGATTTTGTGATTGAAGCCTTAGCCGATTGAGGATCCTGTACCACGTGCAGTTTGCACGATACGGTATGGTTCGAAATCAACGGAATTCCCTCGGTATCAGTTGCGTCGGAAGAGTTTGTCGATGCTGCAGAGACCCAGGCGAAAGCACTTGGCATGGTAGACGCAAAACGGGTTTTTGTTCAGCATCCGATTCAAGACGCTAACGATGAGCAGATGCGCGACAAAGCAGATGCCATCATCGATCAGGTGATCAAGGCCTTAACCCACTAGACTCCAGCTCTAGCCATCAAGTTTAAACCCCAAGGACATGAGCCAGATGTGAATTTAGCATCTGGCCTTTGGGGTCCATTTCTTTTTGTATCGCGACGAAGTCTTTCATTCGCGGATAGAGATTATTGAACTCATCAAAACCCAAGAAATGTACCTTGCCCCAATGGGGCCGGCCGCCATATTTTAAGAATATTTTCTCAATTCGTTCAAAATAAGGCTGGTAGTCAAAGCCCGCTGCGCGGTGAATCGAGATAGAAGCCCTCGGTCCTCCATTGAACATACTGAGCCAACTGTCATCTGCCGCGATGGTTCGATATTCCAGTGGAAAAACGACATCCAGGGATTCTTCACGGATCACTTTGAGA
>JBLHQQ010000018.1:0-18741 GCA_047625245.1 Candidatus Azotimanducaceae bacterium | reverse complement strand
GGGAAAGTGCCTGCTTTCTGCCACGAAAATGTCACGGTTTGGGACTCCCTGGCAATATGCGAGTTTGTGGCTGATCTCTATCCAAAAAAAGTTGCTGGCCATTAAAGCTTGAGGACAAAGCTTTAGCCCGCAGCGTGAGCAACGAGATGCATTCGGGCTTTTTTGCTATCAGAAACACGCTGCCGATGAACTGTCGTAAGAAAATGGTTTTCGCCAAAGTGACGGAATCTCTTAAATCCGACATAGGCCGGGGATGCGGAAAACGACTATATGAATACAATATAGGGTTCCGCTGAGGAACAAATCCTAGTAAATTTTGAGGTCGAAACATAACAAATGCAGGCATTGCGAGGTCCTCACATTGATCGGTCTTGGCTTCAGAAACTGCCGGTTACTGTGACTATTTCATCTGAAAGAGGATCAACGAGCCTGCAGCCAACCTGTCGAAGTGTCGTTTGGTAAATGTCTTTCGCGCTTAAAAGTGCTTAAAGTGTTGCCTTGACTGAATGTTTATTGAAATAATTAGCAAATTACTCTTGTCGTGGCCCGCGTCCACTGGGACACTCCATATAGCGCCCTGCCCCAAATCAAGGCGTTTTGTGGTTAACTAGTTTTCAAATTCTGATTTGTAATGGTGATAGCAAATCTGAATTACATTTTTCACCAAAGACGAAGTGAGCATTATGAGTAAAGGTACAGTTAAGTGGTTCAATGCAGATAAGGGTTTCGGTTTTATTACTCCAGAAGACGGTGGCAAAGATTTGTTTGTTCATCATTCAGAAATTCAATCAGGCGGTGAATACGCGACATTGAATGACGGTCAATCCGTTGAGTTTGAAGTAGGCCAGGGTCAGAAAGGCCCATGTGCAAATAAGGTTGTTGCTGTTTAGTCGATAGCAAATGACAAATAGGTAGGCGAGTGCGCGCTGCGCGCATTTGCTTATCTAAGCGTTATGTATTGCCTATCGATGAGTATCACTTCAGATGTTCAGCCAGCGGCGATGGGTCTCGTTCTGAATAAAGTAAGCGAAATCGGTATTCGATGCCAAATGTGGCTTCAATGACCTCTATTTTCTTGTTTACAATCAGTATGTTATCAACCCTCGATCATAAAAATGGGAGGTGTATGTCGGCGTAAGTAACCTTCGACATAAATCTAGACCCGCAAGCAGATGAAGAGGCTCTCGTAGGGAGAATGATTCTAGATACGACCTATAACGGCGGTTTTGAAGGTACTGGCACTGATGCGTCTGCTTGTCCAGCCATCTAGGGTATTTTCACCCTTTACTCATCGTATATATGTCAGCTGAGTGTCGGTCACTGCAAATAATTCAGAACACGGTAAAGACAAACACCTGCCTACCGACAAGCTGTGAAGCACATAGCAATTTAGTCTGGTCAGTTTCGTCATGAATCATGGGTTTTTGGGCCATGGCCTAGTATTATTCACCTTACAAAGAGCAATAATTCGGCAAGTTCTGGTGTAACAACGCAAAAAACCTCCGATTGCGGAGCGAGTGTTATCGTTTAAGAGAGAACGAGGGCCTTTTTTGCCCCAATTTGGTTATACTTTGCAGAATACACAGTCGTTACTTAGCAAACACTCGTAATTGGGCTGTTTGTAAAGCGACTATTTATCAATCGACGTAAAAGCCGCGCCGCTGATGTGAGCGTTAACTTTCTAGGAAGTACCTTTTAATGCAAGAAAAAATTACCATGATTCGAGAGTACCTAAACGAGGTTAAGACTCGCTGTACTTACAATGCAGCAGCTCAAGCCATAGGTGTTAAGCCGGCCGAATTTAAGAAATTGATAGGCGATCGTAATCCAGAGAATTCCTGGTTCGTCAATACGGGCGCTGGAGAGCCAGTCGGTTACACCGACGAAGAAAAGCATGCGGAACTCTATCGAACTGATCGAATTATTAAGTCTGCTGAGGTTCTGAGAAGAAATCTGGGGCTGTGAGAAAATTGTCCAAGGTTTACCATCTTGCTAAATTCTGCGCATAACCCTAAGTACTCGGTGCATTGAGTAAAGCCTCTGGCTTAGTAAAGTAGCGGCAACCTAAATTTAATACAGGATGCCGCTATACTAGCGTCTGCCGTCTAGTCAGCTTCAGTTTGAAAACCTCAAAAATTTCAAAAAGAATCAAATTGCCAATATACACCTGCTCATCCGCAAGGGGATTTGTCTGTAGCAACGGCATGTGGGCAGAGTAATTGCGCTGACTGCCAAATCGGTTCTTCAAAACCATGTCTTCAAAATCAGGTCACCTTGACGGCAGTAATAACCTGTTAATCATCTTCTGTTTTGGTGCGTTGACGATAGCTAAAGGCCGTCATGGCGATCAGTAGGGCGATGGTTAACCAGGTCGCAGTCCCGTGCCCAAGCAACTGATTGCCCAGCTCTCTTTCAACCAGATCCTCGTTCGTTAATGTACCAAAAACCGGCTGAGTAATGCTTGTCCCGAATCAGTTGATGGCAACCCAACATGATGGGTAGCAGTACCAGTAAGTCATGGCTTTGATTACTGAAAACGGATCCGATATAGCGGCCGATGATGAACAGCGTAACAAAGTAAAATAGCCAACCTGAATGGGGTGCAGCGTTGCCGAACTTGGAAATTAAATTAAGATTGGATTGCAGCAGATAAAACACCATGACCAGTGCGAGACCTGTGACTACATACCACGCGATGATATGCCCAGCTTCCCTGGGCTGTAGTATGTGAACATCGGGGGCGAGCACAAAGGCTACGGCGAAAAAAGGTGGGTAGGTGAACTCTTTGCACTAGTTTTGTGTCGCTGCGTTACAACTCCTTAGATTCAGTAGAAACTCGTGCGGTACGGATTCGATTGTTCTGAATTTGCAGAACCTCGATTCGATAGCCTTCTATCTTCATGCAGACCAGTGAGTCTGGAATTGTTTCAAGATACTCGATGATCAAGCCATTCAGAGTTTTGGGTCCATCCTGGGGCAACAGCCAAGCGAGTTGCCGATTGATTAAGCGAATGTGGGCGCTGCCATCGATCAAAAAGGTGCCGTCGTCCTGGGGATGGATATCGACATTACTGGTTGCCATATCGGTCGTAAATTCGCCGACGATCTCCTCCAAAATATCGTCCAGCGTGACGATTCCCTGAATATCACCATACTCATCGACGACTAGGCCTACTCGCTCTTTACGCTGTTGAAAATTTATTAGCTGGGTTTGGAGTGGCGTATTCTCTGGCAGAAAGTAGGGCTCCTCGGTGCACTGGATAATCGCGGATTTGTTAAGCTCTTGTTCCGTTAAGAATTTGGCGGTGTTGCGCAGGTGAAGCATGCCAATGACATTATCCATCTGACCCTTAAAGACCGGTAGCCGGGTGAACTGGGATGCTCGAATTTGGGCAATGATTTCGTCCAATTCATCGTCGAGGTCGATACCGTAAATCTCGGTTCTGGGCACCATAATGTCTTCAACAGAAACCTTGTCGAGATCCAGAACCCCCAGCATCATATTTTGCGGATGCGCTGCAATCTGTGAACCCTCAAAAACCACCGTGCGAAGTTCCTCGTGGCTCAGGGTGTCTTCGGAAACTTCATCATGGCGTATGCCGATCAAACGGAGCATCGCGTTGGCAAAGTTATTCACCGCCCAGACAATCGGAAACAATACCCAGAGCAAAAATTGCAGAATGTAAGAAGAGGGCAGTGCAATTTTTTCGGGATAGGCCGCCGCGATGGTCTTGGGTGCGACCTCGGCGAAGATCAAAAACAAAAATGTACAAACTACGGGCGCAAAGACCACGCCGGCGTCGCCAAACATCGAAATCGCGATGAGGGTTGCTACGGATGCGGCGGAGAAGTTCACGAGATTGTTGCCGATCAAGATCACGCTCAATAAACGATCCGGACGTTCTAGCAAGCGCTCGGTAATTTTAGCGCTGCGGTTTCCTTCATTTGCAAGATGGCGTAAACGAAAACGGTTCATCGCCATCATGGCGGTTTCGGAACCTGAGAAGTACGCCGATAAAAAAATCATGCCGATAATGGAGCCAATTAAGAACTCCGTTGAGGGTTCGTCCAAAAGGGACAACCTCCTTTCCATGTGGGAGAAACGTTTTATCGACTGAAGAGGTGGCTGTCAAGCTGCTAAAAATCAGCTTCTGCCGAGAATCAATTCCAGAACGAGTTTGCTGCCGAAGTATCCGAGCACCAGAAGGGCAAATCCGGCCAGAGTCCAGCGCGAGGCGATGGCGCCGCGCCAGCCGAGTTGTAGGCGCCCCCAGAGCAAAATGGCGTACACCGTCCAGGCAGCGAGTGTAATCACTGTGTGATGAATCAAACCACCTTCATCGACAGCAGCATCGCCGAGAAAGATAAAACCGGTGGCGATCGACATGCTGAGAAAAACTAGCCCGAACCAGATCAGCTCGAACATCAGACTTTCCATGGTTTGCAGTGGTGGCAGCCTTTTCAGTACGCCCAGATTACGGTGTTTGAGTTCGTAGTCGCCAATCGAAAGCAGTGCTGCCTGAAAAGCTGCCACGGTTAAAAGGCTGTAGGCCGTCACCGATAACAGGATGTGAGCAACAATACCGTCGTCGATATCGTTTCTCGGTGTATAGGAGCCTTCCTGAAATAGCGCAAGCAATACGGTCAGTGTGGCAAAGGGGAATAGTAAAACCAGCAGGTTATCGACCGGACGACGAATGCTACTCGCCAGTACAATGACCGCAATGGCCAGGGACGTCAGCGATGCCATCGGGTAAATGCCAATATTGATGCCCGCGGGCGTATAAATTTCTTGATAACTAAACAGTCCGTGTAGCAGCACGGCGAGTAGGGCTGTTGACATGATAATGGCCCGACGCAAATTACTGTGCGGCGATTGGCCAAAAAATTGGAGGGCTGCACTCACAAGATAAAGACTGCAAGCGAGTCCACCGGCAAGGGCTGGGTTCATGGTTGTATCAGACTGTTAAGGAGCGCGGGATCATTGTGTCACAATGTCTAGCGGCGTTGAACACTCAGAGTTCGTGGGCTAGCTTATTTCTTCGTAAAGAGCGGTCAAAGAGTTCCAGGGACTAGAGTTTTGGGTTTCCTGTTTTGGTCTTCTGTTTTGGCTATGGTGTTTTAGGTATACTGCGCATCCTCACACCGTAGCCAGGTTTCAGTTGTGTTTGATTCGTTAACAGAGCGCCTAAGCGCCTCCCTCGCCAGCATCACAGGCAAAGCCAAGCTCACCGAAGAGAATATTCAGGAAACCCTACGGGAAGTCCGGATGGCTCTGCTGGAGGCTGATGTCGCTCTGCCAGTTGTAAAACAGTTTATTGATCAGGTTCGAATTCGAGCCGTTGGTCAGGAAGTTTTAAGTGCCCTGTCTCCAGGTCAGGTATTCGTCAAGATTGTGAGTGACGAGCTGATTCAAGTGATGGGAGAACAGAACGATAGCCTCGATCTCACCACACAGCCTCCCGGTGTGATCTTGATGTCCGGTCTACAAGGTGCTGGTAAAACCACAACCACTGCAAAATTGGCTCTCTGGTTAAAAACCCGAGAAAAGAAAAAGGTCATGGTGGTTTCGACCGACATCTATCGCCCTGCCGCCATTGATCAGCTAAGGACCCTTGCGGCTGAGGCCGACGTTGGGTTTATTGAAAGTTCTCCGGACCAAAAGCCTTCAGAAATTGCAGCGAACGCTCTGGACACAGCTCGAAAGCAGTTTGCCGATGTGCTGATCGTCGATACCGCCGGACGGTTGGGTATCGACAAAGAGATGATGGCCGAGATTAAGAATCTGCACGATCAATTGAAGCCTGTTGAGAGCTTGTTCGTTGTTGACGCCATGACCGGTCAAGACGCAGCTAACACGGCAAAAGCTTTCTCCGACGTTCTACCCCTAACTGGTGTCATTCTCGCCAAGACAGATGGCGACGCCCGGGGCGGTGCAGCCCTCTCTGTGAGATCCATAACCGGCAAACCCATCAAATTTATGGCAACGGGCGAGAAGATCGACGCCCTTGAAGCCTTCTTCCCGGATCGGATTGCTTCCAGAATTCTCGGTATGGGTGATGTTCTGACCCTGATCGAAGAAGCTGAGCAGAAGATCGACAAGAAGAAAGCCGAAAAGCTCGCGAAGAAGATCAAGAAAGGTAAGAAGTTTGATCTAGAGGATTTTCGAGACCAGATTCAGCAAATGAACAATATGGGTGGCATCACGGGCATGCTGGATAAGTTGCCTGGTATGGGCAATATGGCCAAGGTTGCCGAAGAAAAACTCGCCGACAACCCATTTGGTCAGTTAGAAGCGATTATTAATTCTATGACTCCCGGTGAGCGGCATTACCCTGATTCAATCAACGGATCTCGCAAACGCCGCATAGCGATGGGCTCTGGCACCCAAATTCAGGACGTGAATCGACTGCTCAAGCAACATAAACAGATGCAGAAGATGATGAAAAAGCTCACCAAGAAAGGCGGCATGGCCAACATGATGCGGGGCATGGGCGGCATGATGGGCGGCTCAACACCTCGTATGTAAGGTGCTTTTTAAGCCCCGAAAATTTCCCTGCTGATTCAACAGCTTGCAGGGCTATTTGAGGGCAATTAACAGTTTAATTCTGAATCTCTATCCCGTACAATAGCGCCCCTTTCGCCGGTCGAAAGACTATTTGGCGCAAGCTTTCTACGGAAATTTCAAAGGAAATCAATAACATGGTAATCATCCGGTTATCCAGAAGCGGTAGCAAAAAGCGTCCGTTTTACCACGTCACTGTTGCAGACAGCCGTGTATCCCGCGACGGCCGCTTTATCGAACGCGTCGGTTTCTTTAACCCGATCGCTCGTGGTGCGGAAGAAGGCATTCGTTTAGACCTTGATCGTATTGATCATTGGGTAAAACAGGGTGCGCAATTGAGCGAACGTGTTCAGAGCATTGTTAAGGCATACCGCAAGACTGTAAACAGTCAGGAAGCGGCTGCTTAACACCTGGTGTCTGATTCTGAGAACGAACTGGTGGTTGGTGCCATCAACGGCGTTTACGGAATCAAAGGCTGGGTAAAGGTGTTTTCTTACACCAGCCCGCTAGAGCAAATACTGACTTATCAGCCCTGGATTCTGCGCAACGGTGCCAAACACAAGGTGCTTAAGTTCGCAGAGGGCAAGCTTCACGGTAAGGGCGTTATCGTATTACCAGAAGCATTTAAAACTCGAAGCGAGGCTGAAAGCCTGATCGGGTACGAGATCCGGATAGACAAAGCATTGTTGCCGGATTTGCCAGAAGGGGAGTTCTACTGGCGTGAGTTGCAAGGCATGACCGTGATCAACGAGGCCGACGAGATCCTCGGTGAGGTCAAAGAGATTATCGAAACCGGCGCGAATGATGTGCTGGTGGTACAAGGCAACAAAGCCAGTATTGATGAAAGTGAAAGGCTGGTACCGCTCGTCATGGATAAGGTGGTGTTGCAGGTAGATACTGAGAGTCGCGAGATACGCGTCAATTGGGCAAGCGATTATTAGGTGAAGAACAGTTAAATGAAGATCAGTGTGGTGACGCTTTTTCCTGAGATGTTTACCGCCGTTTCAAAGTCCGGGATTACCGGTCGAGCAATAGAAAATGGTTTGGTGAGTTTAGATTTTGCCAACCCTAGAGATTTTACTCAGGACAAGCATCGAACCGTAGACGATAAACCCTACGGCGGTGGACCTGGGATGCTGATGAAAGTTGCACCGTTAAAATCAGCCATAGAATCAGCAAAGGCAGCAGCAGGCCCAGATTGTGAGGTGATATACCTTTCACCCCAGGGCCAGCCGGTGACCCAACAGATCATGCAGGATCTGTCAGAACGATCAGGGTTGGTGCTGGTAGCCGGTCGATACGAGGGTATTGACGAAAGATTGATAGAACGTGAGATCGATGTGGAATATTCCATCGGTGACTATGTTCTAAGTGGCGGTGAGCTACCGGCGATGGTGCTAATAGATGGCATCACGCGATTGCAACCCGGCGCAGTCGGAGATGACCAGTCCGTTCAGGAGGACTCTTTTAGTGCAGGATTGTTAGATCATCCTCACTATACAAGGCCTGAGGCGGTAGAGGGATTAGAAGTACCAGCGGTTCTGCTCGGTGGCAATCATGCCGAGATCAAACGCTGGAGACAGAAACAGGCGTTGGGCCGCACGAAGTTAAGGCGACCCGATCTGATTGAACGGCGCAATCTAAGCGCAGATGAGAAAGCATTGTTGGCTGAGTTCGAAGCAGAACAGGCTCAAAAGATTAAGACTGAGGACTAACCCATGAAAAACAAGATCATTGCCGATATCGAAGCGGCCCAGCTGAAGCAGGACGTGCCGGACTTTTCTCCCGGTGATACGGTTGTGGTTCAGGTTAAAGTTATTGAAGGCACGCGTGAACGTTTGCAGGCTTTTGAAGGTGTTGTGATTGGCATTCGTAGCCGAGGCATTAACTCTGCTTTTACTGTTCGTAAGATTTCTCACGGTGTTGGTGTTGAGCGTAGCTTTCAAACTCACAGCCCAATGATTGATAGTATTGCTATCAAGCGGCGCGGTGATGTTCGCCAGGCCAAGTTGTACTACCTCCGTGAATTGAGTGGTCGTGCTGCTCGAATCAAGGAAAAGCTCGGCAAGTAACTGTCGACAACAGTTTCGTAAAACGCCGCTTTCTAGCGGCGTTTTTGTTTGCGTTCTGCTGATGTGTGTTAGACCGATACAATCCAAACATTCAAGTTAGGGTGTAGTGCGGACGTTGCCGGGGGTGCTTTCCCTCGCTAGCTTGCGGCCCTCCGGGCTCCCCTCGCTCCCCCGTGAGCCTAAGGTCTCACTCCTCCAGTCGGCGCTGCGCCTTAATGCTCGGTAAAACACCCCCGGCAACGTCCGAACCATCATCTTCGCGAGCAAGACATTTTGCATTCAAGCTTTGGCTTCAAGGTTTAAAGGTTTTGGGTTTTGGGCTTTGAGGATCACCCGCAGAACACGGGTGAGCATCGCTGTGGGTCGTGAACCTTAGTAGCCAATATCACGGTGCAGGCGGAAGTCGTTGGGGTATTTCGTGGAGCCTCAAAGCGTCAGCTAGCGAGACGAAGTACCACGACGACTGGATCCGGACCCACTACAAAGCATAAACCTAGTCGTCAGCGAAAATCCCACAGATTGTGTCCCGCTTAAACGAGAGTGGTAGACTGCCTCAAATGAACTCAGACATCCAACTTCTAGAACAATACATTGACCGCCTCTGGCTAGAGAAGGGTCTGAGCCGCAATACCCTAGATTCTTACCATCGAGATCTCCAAACCTTCCGCCTCTGGCTAGATGGCCGCGACATCGTCTCAGTGCGCCGTGAAGACCTCATGCGCTATTTGTCCGACCGCATGGCGAAGGGCATTAAATCTCGCTCCACAGCCAGAGCCCTCAGTTGCCTGCGCGGCCTTTATCGTTATTTGCTTCGAGAAAATTTAATTGCCATCGACCCGACCTTACAAATAGAAAGCCCAAAACTAGGCCGACCTCTGCCGGAGTCACTTACAGAAACAGAAGTCGAAAAACTACTAGCCGCACCGAACGTTAAGAGCACAATTGGATTTCGCGACCGCACCATGCTGGAAGTGTTGTATGCTAGTGGACTTCGAGTCTCAGAGTTAGTGGGGCTCCGAATACCCGATGTTAACTTACGCCAGGGCGTCGTCCGTGTGATGGGAAAGGGAAGTAAGGAAAGGTTGGTCCCGCTAGGTGAAGAAGCGATTAGCTGGATTCAACGTTATTTGGTGGAAGCGCGGCCTGATTTACTGAAAAAGAATCTGGCGGAAGATGCGATTTTTCCAAGTTCGCAGGGCAAGCCCATGACCAGACAGACCTTCTGGCACCGCATCAAGGCTCACGCCGAAACCGCTGGTATTCGCCGCAAAATATCACCCCACACATTGCGCCATGCATTTGCGACGCATCTCATTAATCATGGTGCCGATCTACGAGTTGTTCAGCTATTATTAGGTCACAGCGACTTGTCGACCACCCAGATTTATACCCATGTTGCTCAACAACGAATGAAGTCGATACACCAGATCCATCATCCGAGAGGTTAAGTACCTCCGGTCGGGAAATAATCAGGCTTCGCGACGGTCTATAATTGCAACCACTTAGCCGTTCATGCAAAGTCACAAACTAGATGGTTTCAGCACGGTCCAAAACATGAAAACTTTTTTCAAAATTACCTTATTAGCGTTTCTCTCCGCTAGTTTCTCTCCCCTGGCCTTTTCTCAGAATGTAAAAAAGGAAACAGCAGAGCTTGAAAAGGTAACGCAACTGATTATGGATCGGCTCAAAGCCGCTCGTCCGGACATTCCTGTATTGGCGATCGAGCCAGCTCAGATTCCTGGATTTTATGATGTGTTTCTACCAGCAGGTCAGGTGTTGCACTTTACCCCCGATGGTAAACACTTCTATACCGGTGATCTTTATGGCGTCACCGATCAACTGGTGAATCTAACGGAGAAAAGTCGATCAGGCGACCGAAAAGAATTGATTGATGGCCTCGATGAATCCCAAATGGTGGTCTTCTCGCCACCAAAGGATAGAGTCAAAGCCACCGTCACGGTTTTCACCGACATCGACTGCGTATTTTGTCGAAAGCTTCACAATGAAGTTCTAGAATTGAATCGACTTGGCGTGGCGGTACGGTATTTGGCTTATCCAAGAAGCGGTGTGGGCTCGCCGAGTTACGACAAACTGGTTTCAGTCTGGTGTGCAGAGAACCCCAAAATGGCCTTGACGCGGGCCAAGTCTGGCATCGACATAGCCGCCGCAACCTGTGTTAATCCAGTAGCTGCTCAATTTGAATTGGGCGGTCAGATGGGAATCAATTCAACGCCATCGCTCGTTTTTGACGATGGAACGCTCTCTCGAGGCTTTATGCCCGCTGCAGAATTAGCGGCGACCCTTGGCGTTCTTTAATAAGGTCCTTTAGCGGGTTGAGCTCCAGTTTCCAGTGAATATGCGACCCTGAACTCTCTCAAGTGAACTTTCGAAAGTGAACAATCCTCGCCGCGCAGAGCGTCTTTATGATCTCGAGATCAGGAGAAACCTGACGCGCAACTATGTGCCGTTGCTCTTTCACGGCATGCTGGGTCAGACTGGATTTCGTCTGGTTAACGCACCGACCTTTTTGCCTGCCTACATCCTTATGTTGTCTGACGGTTCAGATATTATGGTCGGGCTGGCATTGTCTCTTCAGGCACTTGGCATGGTGTTAACTCCCATGTTTGGCGCGACGTTGATCGAGCATCGTAAGCGAGTCTTGCCGATTGGTTTTCTAGCAGGTGGTTTAATGCGAGGTTCGGTCCTCCTGATCGCTCTGGCAGGTTTCTTTCTCGAAGGGGACGCTACGCTCTACGCAATTTTGTTCAGTCTTTTGTTGCTGGGGATGTTCTCGGGTATTCAGGGCGTCATCTTCAACTTTCTGAATTCTAAAGTGATACCCGTCAATCGACGGGGTCGTCTCACCGGCATGCGCAATTTTCTTGCCGGGATTATTTCTGCGGCAGTTGCCTGGGCGGGTGGAAAGTACCTGATCGGGGAAATTCCTACGGCAGAGGGTTACTCCTGGACTTTTCTACTTGCGTTTGTGCTGACGTCGGCCGGGCTTTTGATGCTGTTGGCGATTCGGGAACCTGAGCCCCCTACTGTTAAGGCCAAGCAGTCCCTCTGGGATCGAATGGGTGAGGTGCCTGAACTACTTCGAAGTGACCCAGCCTTTACCCGCTATTTTCTCGCCAGGTCTCTCGCCACCATGGGTCGAATGGCAATGCCTTTCTATATTCTCTATGCGGGGCAAAGTATTGGTTTGAGCGGAATTACCCTTGGTACCTTAACTGTAGCGTTTACGATTTCTGGCACCATTTCGAATTTGATCTGGGGCGCCATCGCTGATCGAAAAGGCTTTCGGCTGACGTTCCTGGCCTCTATCGCCCTATGGATAGCCTCGACTATGTTGTTGATGGTGGCTGATGACCTGTTGCTGACGACCCTGGTGTTCATCGGCATTGGCGCGGCATTTCAGGGTTTTCAGAATTCCTCGATGAATCTGACCTTGGAGTTTGGTGACCGGGACAACCTACCTGTGCGCATCGCCATTGCAAATACCGCCTCGGAAATTGCGGGTACTATCGGCCCCCTGCTCGGCGGTGTGCTGGCTGCATTGCTCGGCTATGAATCGGTTTTTCTGGTGTCAATCTTATTCTTGGTCGTGGGTGGGCTCGTGGTGAGAATTTATGTCCCGGAGCCTCGGGTCGGCAAATAAGCTGTCGCGCACCCCTCCCTGGAACAAATTGCCTGAAACAACTGCTCTGTTCTTGCATCCCGCCGTCGTTCAATTCGCTGCCTCTACTTAGGTTGCAACTTATCATTCAAATTCCTACCTCTACCGGGTGGTTACCAAAATAGAGATGAGTCTTTGACTCATAGTGATGAGTCTTTGACTCATAGTGATGAGTCTTAATAGCAGTCTTTGGCAAAACTCCGTAGTATTGCCGATTCGCTAATTTGACCCTAAAACAAGCGCTATTGTTGGATCAAGCAAATGGATGACTTTCCTAGAATTAAACGATTACCCCCCTATATCTTTAGCATTACGGATGCGCTGAAGAAGGAGGCGCGTGGTCGCGGTGAAGACATTATTGATTTCGGTATGGGCAATCCGGATCAGGAAACTCCCAAACATATTGTCGATAAGTTGATCGAGACCGTTCGGCGAGGTGACACTCACCGGTACTCGCAATCGAAAGGGATTCCGAGGCTGCGTGCAGCGATTAGCAACTGGTACAAAGATCGCTATGATGTCGATATCGACCCAGAAACTGAAGCCATCGTGACGCTTGGTTCTAAAGAAGGCATCGCTCACCTGGCAATGGCAATTCTCGGCCCTGGAGACACGGTGCTTGTACCAAACCCGTCTTATCCTGTGCATCCCTATGGTTTTGTGATTGCCGATGCTGACGTCAGGCATGTACCGATCACAAAGGATGGCGACTTCTTTGCGGAGCTGGAGTTGGCTATTAACAATACCTGGCCGAAGCCCAAGGTGCTGGTCATTAATTTTCCGAGTAATCCAACAACTCAATGCGTTGACCTGGAGTTCTTCGAGAAGGTTGTCGCGATTGCCAAGGAGCACAATATCTGGGTGGTCCAGGATCTGGCTTATGCGGACATCGTTTTTGATGGCTATAAAGCACCGTCGATTCTTCAGGTGCCTGGGGCTAAAGATATTGCGGTCGAGTTTTTCACCATGTCCAAGAGCTACAATATGCCGGGCTGGCGAATTGGCTTTTGCGTGGGTAATCCTACCCTCGTCGGCGCTCTCGCTCGGATCAAGTCCTATCTGGACTACGGTATGTTTACGCCAGTTCAGGTCGCGGCGATCGAGGCATTGGAAGGCGATCAATCCTGTGTGGCCGAGATAGTAGATCGGTATCGAAGGCGTCGAGATGTGTTGTGTGACGGTTTGAACGCTGCAGGGTGGGAGGTTGAAAAGCCAAAGGCGACGATGTTCCTGTGGGCAAAAATTCCAGAACAGTTTAAGCATATGGGGTCCCTGGAATTCAGTAAGCATTTGTTAAAAGAGGCGAAGGTTGCAGTGTCTCCAGGTATTGGCTTTGGTCAGTATGGTGACGACCACGTTCGATTTTCTCTGATCGAAAATGAACATCGAACTCGACAGGCAATTCGTGGCATCAAACAGATGTTCAAAAACGCCAGTCAAAATGATTGAAGTAGGGGATAACAAATGCGAGAAGTAACGATAGGCATTTGTGGTCTGGGTACTGTTGGTTCAGGCACCTTTAACCTTATACGCAAGAATGGTGATGAAATCGCCCGCAAAACCGGTGTTCAATTGCGTGTCAGCCACGTCGGTTGCCGCCGGGACCATCCGGATAGCGACCTGTCACAGGTAACTGTGAGTCGTGATGTCTTTGCAGTAGTTAAAGACCCAGCCGTAGAAGTTGTACTCGAGCTGATTGGCGGCATAGACACAGCCAAAGATCTGGTCGAGCAGGCTATTGATAACGGCAAGCATGTTGTCACTGCCAACAAAGCATTGATCGCCCTGCATGGTATGGAGCTGATGCAGAGAGCTGCAGATAACAACGTTAGCCTGAGGTTTGAAGCAGCAATAGCGGGCGGGATTCCCATTGTCAAAGCACTAACCGAAGGTCTAGCCGGCAATGAAAACCTCGTTGTGGCAGGAATTATCAACGGTACCACCAACTATATACTGACCGAAATGGAACAGGCTGGCAATCGCGACTTTTCAGAAGTGTTAGCGGAAGCTCAGAGTCTTGGCTACGCTGAAGCTGATCCAACCTTTGATGTTGAAGGTATAGACGCAGCACATAAATTGACCATCTTGTCGTCCATGGCCTTTGGCGTTCCCCTCAACTTTGAAGCTATGTACACGGAAGGAATTTCTGCTGTAACCTCCGCAGATATTAAGTATGCCTCTGAACTCGGTTATCGGATTAAGCACCTCGGTATTACTCGCAAGACAGACAACGGTGTTGAATTGCGGGTACATCCAACTTTGATTAAGAGGTCAGCGATATTGGCCCAGGTTAATGGCGTTATGAATGCCGTACTTGTCGACAGTGATGCGGCGGGAGAAACGATGTATGTTGGTGCAGGCGCTGGAGCTGGCCCAACAGCTTCCTCAGTGCTCACTGATGTGATCGCGATCGTTCAAGGTAATCAAACAACTGGTCTTGGCTATAAGCTTGAGGAAATTCAGCCCTTGCCGATGTTGGCCATTGTTGATGTGATATCGGCTTACTATTTACGCCTGCGAGTCATGGACGTGCCTGGCGTGATGGCGAAGGTGTCGACAATTTTAAGTCAGGGCAATATCAGTATTGAATCCTTAATTCAAAAAGATGCCCGAGAGGGCGAAGTCCCTATCGTGATCGTCACCAATGAAGTTCAAGAAAGGGCATTGAATGCAGCCATTTCTGAACTTGAGGCGATGGAACACAATAAAGCCAAGGTGAACAGAATTCGTGTCTTTAACATTTAGTGGCTAAAGAGATTCGGCGTCGCCCGATTTCGCGAACCCTGGTTGGCGTTTCGCCTCTCCTATCTCGCCTATTTACCGGGAGAGGTATTCGATCCGCTTCAGAAATGGATTTGGGTCTCAAACAACTATTACCCCCGACTGATCTAAAAGGTATTCGTGAGGCTGCGGAGTTGGTTGGCAATGCCGTACGTTCGAAGCGACGAATATTAATTCTCGGTGACTTTGACGCCGATGGTGCAACCAGTTGTGTACTGATGGTCGACGGGCTCAAAACCCTTGGTGCTTTGTACGTCGATTATCTAGTGCCAAACCGTTTTGATTTTGGCTACGGCCTAACACCAGAGATCGTCGATGTTGCTAAAGACCGGCACCCGGACCTCATCATCACGGTGGATAATGGGATCTCCAGTGTCGAAGGCGTTGCCCATGCTCGTTCTCTGGGTATCCAAACGCTCATTACTGACCACCACCTTGCACCAGAACAGTTGCCCGAGGCTGATGGGATCGTCAACCCGAACCAACCGGGCTGCGAGTTTATGAGTAAGAATCTTGCCGGAGTGGGTGTCGCTTTCTATCTTTTATCAGCGGTTCGGCAGAATCTAGTGGAATCAAACTGGTTTCAGGATCGACAGGTACCCGCTCTCGCGGATTACTTGGATCTAGTGGCCCTCGGTACCATCGCAGACGTCGTGCCCCTGGACCGTAACAACCGCATTCTTGTCAATGAAGGGTTGAGGCGAATTCGGGCAGGGAAGTGCCGCTCAGGAATCAAGGCTTTGCTTCACTTGTCGGGGCAACGCACAGAAGTGGTGACTTCCCAGGATCTCGCTTTTTTTGTCGCGCCAAGATTAAATGCGGCAGGTCGCCTGGAAGATATCTCGTTAGGTATTGAGTGCTTGTTATCCAAAGATGAATCCCGTGCTGCAGATTTGGCGGCAAAACTCGATAGTCTCAATGCCGAACGCCGTGAGATCGAACACGAAATGAAACAACAGGCACTGCAAACTCTTAAGGATACGTCTGTTGAAGAATCTGATGCGGTCGGTATCACTCTATTTGACGAATCCTGGCATCAGGGAGTTGTGGGCATTGTTGCGTCGCGTATTAAGGATAAATTGCATCGCCCCGTGGTTGCCTTTGCCAAGGTATCGGACACCGAACTTAAGGGTTCTGCTAGATCCATATCGGGGCTACATATTAGGGATGCATTTGCGGAAATCGCCACTCGATATCCTAGCATGCTCGTCAAGTTCGGTGGTCATGCCATGGCGGCGGGTTTAACACTCAATGTATCTGATCTAGATAAATTTCGGCTGGCATTCGATGATGTTGCGAAACGCTTGCTCTCAGACGACGAACTGACGGCCGCGGTGATTACTGATGGCGAACTCCAAGAACCTCTAACAGTCGAATTGGGTCGCAGTCTGGGTTTAGTGTGTCCCTGGGGTCAGGGCTTTCCTGAGCCCTTGTTCGATGGTGAGTTTGAAATTGTCTCTCAACGCATCGTGGGTGGTCGTCATCTAAAAATGCGGCTGCGGCCTGTTGAGCGGGAAGAGTTGATTGATGCTATCGCCTTTGGCCACGATCGCACAGTGGATGGGCGCGTGCGAAGGATGACCTATCGAATTGGCGTGAATGAATACCGTGGACAGGAGAGCCCGCAAATTGTCGTCGATTGTCTCGATATCAGCGAAGTGAAATAGCCACTTTTAAGAAGTCGAGCTAATCGCATCCGTTAGGGCCTGAACCAGTTCATCAATTTCCGCTTTGCTGATCGTGAGAGGTGGTGAAATAGCCAATGCGCCAATGCTTGGGAGCGGTCTCACGATAACGCCATTGTTCCTCATTTTGGCGGCAATCTGGTGCGGGATTTTGAGTGTTGGATCATGGGTTTCACGGCTGCCCTTGTCAGTAACAAGTTGTACGGCAGCGATAAGCCCTTTGCCTCTTACTTCTCCTACGAGCGGAAGGTTGAGCAAGCTCTGCAATTGTTGGTGTAGATAGCCACCCATTTCCTTAGCCCGTTTAATCAGCCCTTCTCGTTCCATAATATCGAGATTAGCAAGAGCAACGGCGGCACCCACTGGATGCCCGCTATAGGTATACCCATGGGAGAATGCGCCGAGTTTTTCTGAACCGAGTTTCAACACTTGCCAGATTTCCTGGCTGATAAATGCCGCCGACATCGGAAAGTAGCCACTCGTTAACCCTTTTGCAGAAGCCATCATGTCTGGCTCAATACCCATTGCGTCTGATGCGAACCACTCCCCGGTACGTCCATAACCCGTGATGACTTCATCGGCGACCAACAAAATGTTGTGTTTTGTGAGGATTTTTCGAAGCCTAGGGAAGTAGTCCTTGGGCGGTACTACAACCCCGCCGGCACCCTGTATAGGTTCTGCAAAGAAAGCTGCGATGGTGTCGGCACCTTCTTTTTCAATTAGGGCTTCAATATTACCGATCATTCGATCGCTAAAGGCTTCCTCGGTTTCGTCTTCGAATGCCTTGGAATAGTAGTGAGGGCAATCGGTATGCAAGACAAAATCCAGTGGAATCGGAAAGTCCTTGTGGAAAGCCGGTAACCCCGTCAGGCTGGCAGTACTGATTGATGTGCCGTGATAGGCCTGCTGTCGCGAGATGATTTTGATCTTCTTGGTGTTTCCCTGAAGCGAATGATAATGCCAGGCAATCTTTATTAACGTGTCGTTACAATCGCTGCCTGAGTTGCCGAAGAACACCTTGGTCAATTGTTTCGGGGAAAGCTCAATGAGTTTCGCTGCCAGCTCAACTTGCCAGGGGTTAGTGGTATTAGTAAAGGTGTGGTAATAAGCCAGTTGTCCTGAAGCTTGTTGCATGGCATCAGCAAGTTCCTGGCGACCATACCCCGCATTCACGCACCAGAGCCCGGCCACTCCATCGAGTAAGGAGTTGCCATCGGCATCGGTGATTCGGCAACCCTCAGCGCCCGTGATCATCTGGGGCCCATTTGCGAGGAGTTGGGTAATCGAGGACGCGGGATGTAACAGCACTTCGGCATCCTGTTTGATTAATGCCTTAATGTTCTGACTTTGATTGGTGATTTTACTGGTGCTCATGTGAGGTCACAAATAGTTGTGCTTTAAGGATGAGTCTACCTATTGCAGAATGGCAATGACATAGAAGGAAAGCACTAGATGTTACTGATGAGACCCGTGGCAATAGGCGATGTGGACGACCTTGCGCGACTTGCATCAATCGCAGGGGAAGGAATGACGTCACTCCCGGAGGATAAACAAGCACTTACTGTAAATGTTGAGTCCGCGATTCATTCCTTCAAACGTTCGTCGCCCAATCCAAACGACTATTTTCTTATGGTATTGGAGGATACTGAAGCGCATCGAGTTGTCGGGACCTCTGCGGTCTACGCCAGGACTGGTAGCCGGCAGGCGTTTTATGCCTATCGCGTCATGTCGGTGACGCACTATTCTCACTCTATTGAGAAGGAAGTTCGCAGTAACCTTCTGCACCTGACCAACGACTACACCGATTGCTCGGAGGTCGGGACCTTGTTTCTGGATCCAGACTATCGTGGTAATGGTCACTGGTTGTCCCGCAGTCGATACCTGCTGATGGCTCAATATCCCCAGCGTTTTGCGCCGGATGTCATTGCCGAGTTGCGGGGTTGGTTCGATGAAGCGGGA